>DDWF01000204.1:18401-24069 GCA_002345845.1 Betaproteobacteria bacterium UBA2293
GCTGTCGAGATTGCCGGTCGGCTCGTCGGCGAGCAACACCAGCGGGCTGGTGACAATGGCGCGGGCGATGGCGACGCGCTGCTGTTGGCCGCCGGACAGTTCGGCCGGGGTATGGTGCCCCCAGCCCTGCAGCCCGACCTTGGCCAGGGCGGCGCCAGCGGCCCGATGGCGTTCGGCCGCCAGTTCGCCGCGATAGAGCAGCGGCAATTCGACGTTTTCCTGCGCCGACGTCCGCGCCAGCAGATTGAAGCCCTGGAAGACGAAACCGAGACAGTTGCGGCGCAACAGGGCGCGCTGGTTGCGATCCAGGCGTTCGACATGGATGCCGCGAAACAGGTATTCGCCATCGCTGGGCGTATCGAGGCAGCCGAGCAGGTTCATCGCGGTCGATTTGCCGGAGCCGCTCGGCCCCATGACGGCAACGAATTCGCCGCTGTCGATCGTCAGGTCGACACCCTGCAGCGCTTGAAATGCCGCCTCACCCTGGCCATAGGTCTTGGTGATGCCGCGTAGCGAAATCAGCGCTTCGTCGGACGAATTCATTTCTTCGCTTCCTGATAATCAGTGATTACCGCCATGCCCGCTTGCAGGTCGCCCGCCGTCACCTCTGTATACCGGCCGTTGCTGACACCGGTTTGTACGGCAAGCGGCAGTGGGCCGCCATCACCCATCACCCAGACCTGCGTTTCACCTGCCTTGGCGGACGACGGCCGTTTTTTTTGCGCCTCGGGCGGCGGCCCGGGCAACAAGCGAGCAACGAAGCCTCGACTGGGCGTTTCCGTGCTGGCGTTCGGCGGCGAAAAGCGCAGCGCCGAATTCGGCACCAGCAATACCTGATCGCGGCTGGCCGTGACGATGCTGGCCGTCGCCGTCATGCCGGGGCGCAAGGCCAGGTCATCGTTGCTGACCTGCAATATGGTCTTGTAGGTGACGACATTGTCGGTCGTCGTCGCCCCCAGACCAACGCGTTGAATGGTCGCGGGAAACTTGCGGCCAGGCCAGGCCGAGACGGTGAAGGTCGCCTGTTGACCGGCCTTGACGTTGCCGACGTCGGCTTCGTCGACCTTGACCTGCAATTCCATTTTCGACAAATCTTCGGCCAGCACGAACAGCACCGGCGTGGTCATTGTCGCCGCCACGGTCTGGCCGGGTTCGACCTTGCGCGTCAGGACGACGCCGTCGACCGGCGAACGGATGGTCGCCTTGCCGAGATTGGTTTCATCGGTTTTCAGCGTCGCCCGCGCCTGTACCACGTCGGCCTTGGCACTGGCTTCATTGGCCAGCGCCCGCAGGGCGACGGCCTCGGCCGTTTCCAGTTCGGTCCTGGCTGGCACCTGGCCACCGGAGAGCTCGGCCACCTGCCGCATGCGGGCCAGCGAGGCTTTCGCCTCGGCCACCGTCGCCGCCGCCAGAGCCACCGAGGCTTCGGCTGCGGCGACCGCCGCTTGCGACTTGACGACGGTGTCTCTGAGCTTGGCCGTATCGAGTTCGGCCAGCAATTGCCCCTTCTTGACCACATCGTTTTCCTGTACCCGCACGCTGGCCAGCGTGCCGGACAACTCGCTGCCGACATCGACCGATTTGGTGGGCTGCAAGGTGCCGCTGGCCGAAGCGGTCACCAGTAGCTTGCCGAACTCGATCTCCTCGCTCACGTAAGTACCGGTTGCGCCGTTGCCGCCGGGGAGAAACAGGGCGATGCCGACAAGCAGCAGGATGACGGCGGCGCACGCCGCCAGCCAGCGGCGCTTGGCGGACAGCGCGCCTTTCGGCGTAGCGCTCAACAAGCCGAGCAGGGCGGCGGTGGAAGGGTCGGTGGTTTGTTTCATGAGTTCCTGCTTTCTTCGGGTTCCGGCGTCGGCGCGGCGACTTGCCAGCCGCCGCCGAGCGCCTTGTAGAGCTTGATCAGACTGCTCAGGACGGTGGCCTCTGCTGTCGCCAGACTGTCTTCGGTGCTCAGGCGGGTGCGTTCGGTTTCCAGCACTTTCTGGAAATCGGTA
Organism: Betaproteobacteria bacterium UBA2293; assembly: GCA_002345845.1. The sequence goes on from DDWF01000204.1 coordinate 20,399, forward strand.
AGGCCGGATTCGTACAAGTTGCGCGCCAGTTGCGCCGCGTTACGCGCGGCGTCGGCCGCCGCCCGCCGGGCGGCGACGCGCTCGTGGGCGGCGGCATAGGCAGTCAATGCATTCTCGACCTCCTCCAGCGCCCCCAGTACGCTGGCTTCATAGCTGATCAAAGCCTGCTCCTGTACCGCGCTCTGGATGGCCACCGCCGCCCGCAGCTTGCCGCCATCGAACAGGGTCGCCGCCAGACTGCCGCTCACCGCGCGCAGCAGCGTATCGCTGCCGCCGAGGGCGGCAAGACTGTAGGCCTGCCAGCCGAAGGAGCCACCCAGTGCCAGACTGGGATAGCGGGCCGCCAGCTTCTGTCCGACGCGCGCCGTTTCCGCCGCCAGCGTGCGTTCGGCGGCGCGCAGGTCGGGCCGCTGGCGCAGCACGTCGGCCGGGATACCGGCGCCGATGGCAGCTTTGACGACGGGCAAGGGGCGGACTTCGCGCAGTTCGCCCAGGAGTGCCCCGGGATGACGGCCGAGCAGGACGGCCAGGCGGTTGCCGGCTGCCGTCAGGCCGACCTCCAGATCGGGTATGCCGGCCCGCGTCTGTTCACGATTGCTGCGTGCCTGTTCGACATCGCTGCGGCTGGCCAGACCGGCCTGATTGCGCCATTCGGTGATCTGCAAGGTGGTCGACTGGCTGTCCAGATTGGCACGGGCAATCGCCAGCCGTTGCTGGTAGCTGCGCAGATCGACATAGTTCTGAGCAACTTCGGCCAGTAGCGAAACGCGGGTATTTTCCAGGCTCGCGGCGCTGGCTGCCTGATCGGCGGTGGCGGCCTCGACAGCGCGGCGGGTAGCGCCGAACAGGTCGATTTCCCAACTGGCATCGAAACCGGCGTCGTACAGGGTCCGTTCCTGCTGGACACTGATGGCTTCCGCTCCTTTGCTGCGGTTGCCGGCGACGGATGTCGTCAGGGTCGGGAAAAAGCCGCTCATCGACTGCTGGCGAGCTGCCCTGGACTGGCGCAGCCGCGACTGGGCAAGACGCAGATCGAGGCTGCCGGCCAGCGCTTCGTCGATCAGGCGGTCAAGCAGCGGATCCTCGAGTTGCCGCCACCAACGGGCCAGCTCTCCCGTCGCTGCGCTCGTTGCCGGAGCCGCTGTCCAGTTGGCCGGCAGGTTCAAGGCCGGTACCTGGTAATCCGGGCCGACCGAGGGCAATTGCGCGCAAGCGGAAAGCAGCATCGCGGCCAGGCACAAAGCCAGAGATTTTTTGGGCATTCGACAATTCATTGAATGGCTTGCAGGAACATCCCGCTGGCAATGTCGACGGGACGGAAAAATATCAACGGCATATGGCTCATTTGCGACGCAATTCGCCTACCGGCGTCAGCCAACGCGCTGCATCACGCTTCAGCCATTCGGCAGCAATCGGATCATTCTTCAATTGGGCATCGAGAAAAGCCACGCTCAAGCGCTGAATGGCGATGACCTGGCGTGCCTGATTGGCGACCGTGGAAGCCGACATGCCGGCAGCGCCGGCCGGGTCACCCATGCTGCCGGGGCCACCTCGCCGACCACCCGGCGGCATGCCGCTGCCCCCGGTGCGATCGCCCGGGCCGCCCGGTCTGCCCTCGCCACCGCGCCCGGATTCCCTGCGCCCTGCGGCGCTCTGCTCGACAAATACCAGGGAGCCGCCAGCGAGAACATGATGCGGGCCACCGGAAAGCAGCAGCAAATACTTGTTGCCATCCGGCATGTAGGTAAAGGGCGCCAGTCGTGCCGCCAGTGAGGTGACAACGCCGAAGCTGTCGCTATCCTCGGTCGCCGTCGCAGCGAAGATCGGCAAATCGATGGCGCCGAATCGCCGGGAAAAACCGCCGCCCGTCTCATTGGCGTACGGACTGAGCAGAATCGCCGCTTTCGGCGGATTGTTCAGCGCTGGCGGGGTGATACCGTTAATCCGCTCGCCAGCCAGCACCTGTACCGTCTGCGCACCGATGTCGTAGCCGGCCACGGCACTCAGCCTTGGGTCGATTCGATCAAATGGGGGCGTGCCGCCGGCAACGCGTTTTTCCAGCTCGGACAACACGCTGAACACAGCACCGAGGCGCGCCTTGAGTGCTGCTGTTGCATAGCTTTCGCGAGCCAGAGCGGCGAAGTCGGCGTTCTTCGCCCGATGTCCCTGCAGGGCCGCCGGGCCGAAACGCGCGGGCTGCAAGCTGAGCACCGCGTAGCCGGCCTCCACCCAGACGGCACGCCAGCTATCTCCGGCCGCGGCGGGCTCGCCGAGGCCGGGCAGATAGACGATCAGGGGGTAGCGCCCGGCTTCCCGCGGCAGGGCCAGCATCACCGGGATGTCAGCAGGTGCCGCCGGGTCGCCGCTTACCCAGCTTTCGTGCAGAACCTCAGGCGTATGGCGCCGTTCCGGCTGATAGGCGCGTTCGGCATAACGGCGCAGGACAGGATCATCTGCCGTCGGCGGACGGCGCGGGCTACTGCAACTGCTCAGCAACATCAGCAGCGCGACTCCGGCCAGCCAGAACGGTGGCCGTTCGGTGCCGATCAATAAAGGTGAAAAAAGGGAGGCGCTGATCATCAACAGAGCTCTCCGCAGCGGGAAAAGCGGTGAGGCGCCAAGCCGTCTGGTGTCATGTCCTTATCCTTGAAGGCCGCAGCAATCTGCGACAGGACGCATGCTCCTATCCGGCGAGGTTAATAGCGGTTAATGCTCTGTAAATGAACGTAAATATCGAGCATGGGCGTCGACTGGCGATGCCCGGCACAGAGGCAAAAAAAAGGCGGCTGAAATGCAGCCGCCTTCCTCGAAGCAGGGCTGATGTCGCTTTACACCTTGTGATAAATCTCCGCACCGGTCTTGACGAATTCGACAGCCTTGGTTTCCATGCCTTTCGCCAGCGCCTCGTCTTCCTTGAGCCCCTGCGCCGCCGCGAAATCGCGCACATCCTGGGTGATCTTCATCGAACAGAAGTGCGGGCCGCACATCGAGCAGAAGTGGGCGACCTTGGCCGATTCCTTGGGCAGGGTTTCGTCGTGGAATTCACGCGCCTTGTCCGGGTCGAGACCGAGGTTGAACTGGTCGTCCCAGCGGAACTCGTAGCGCGCCTTGGACAGCGCGTTGTCGCGGATCTGCGCACCGGGGTGGCCCTTGGCCAGGTCGGCGGCATGGGCGGCGAGCTTGTAGGTGATGATGCCTTCCTTGACGTCGTCCTTGTTCGGCAGGCCGAGGTGCTCCTTCGGCGTGACGTAGCAGAGCATGGCGGTGCCGTACCAGCCGATCATGGCGGCGCCGATGCCGCTGGTGATGTGGTCGTAGCCGGGGGCAATGTCGGTGGTCAGCATGCCGAGCGTATAGAACGGCGCCTCGGCGCAGGACTCCAGCTGGATGTCCATGTTCTCCTTGATCATGTGCATCGGCACATGGCCGGGGCCTTCGATCATCACCTGCACGTCGTGCTTCCACGCCACCTGCGTCAGTTCGCCCAGCGTTTTCAGTTCGCCCAGCTGCGCGTCGTCGTTGGCGTCGTAGATCGAGCCGGGACGCAGGCCGTCGCCGAGGCTGAAGCCCACGTCGTAGGCCTTCATGATTTCGCAGATGTCCTCGAAGTGGGTGTAGAGGAAGCTTTCCTTGTGATGCGCGAGGCACCACTTGGCCATGATCGAGCCGCC
>DDWF01000276.1 GCA_002345845.1 Betaproteobacteria bacterium UBA2293
GCCGCCTCGCCCAGCTTGCGCAGGACGCTTTCCTCGATGGCCGGCTTGGCCACCAGGTTGAGGACAACGATGGCCTCGCCCCAGTCCCAGACCGTCAGCGTCTTTTCCATCAGTTCGCGGAAGCCCTGCCAGACCGGATCGGTTTCCCAGTACTTGCGCTCATCGACGCCGAAGCCCTTGTCGGCGAACTGCAGCGACAGCTCCTTGGTCCGGTAGGCGGTGTGGCTGAGCCAGCGCAGGCTGTCGGCCATCTGGAAGTAGTTGCAGTTGGTGATGGTGCTGGCTGGCGACACCTGGCCGACGTAGGCCGAGGCCATCTGCAGGGTGTGGAACAGGTAGCGGGCCGGCGTGTAGAAGCGGGCCAGCGAACCGGCCCAGCGCGTATCGAGCGCCTTGTCGTGCTCGCGCTGGTTGAACTGGTCGAGGAGGCTGAAGACGTAGGTCTCCTGGCCGTCCTGCATCAGGTTGTAGGTGCGGTAGACGACTTCGTCCGGATCGCGGAAGGCGTTCCAGTCTTCATGCTTGAGCGAGGTACCGAAAGTGTTCTTCTTGTACCAGGTGTTCATGAACATGTTGGGATCGAGCTCGTAGGGCGAGTTCGGATCGCGGTCGTTGTAGTGCAGGTTGGCGCTGACGATCTCGTACTCGCTCGGCTTGCGGCGGCTGGCGGCGAGATGGCTCCAGGTCTTCAGCGGCTTCAGGATCTGGGTTTCGGACATGTCTTTGTCTCCTCGATGTTCTTGGTATCGGGCGTGGCCGGGCGGTTACCGACGACGACCTACAGGGTCTTACTGAAGTAGAAGCGGACGGCGTTGGGCTGGCTCTCGATCTGCCCGGCGAAGGAACTGAGGTCCACTTCCAGGTCGTTGATCTTGAACGGCCGCCCCAGCTCCTCGGCGATGGTTTCCTGGCGCAGGATCATTTCCTGTTCGGCATGGATGCGGATGTAGGCCCGCTTGTCCTCGACGAAGATTTCCTTGCCCGGGTTGTCCACCCGCGCCGCCTCGATCACCGCCATGGCCAGGTCGCCGGCACGCATCACCGGGCCAACCATGTTGTTGTGATAGGACTGTCCTGCTGTCGACGTACTCATTGCTGTCTCCTTTTGTTGTTCCTGCACCGCCTCCCTGGCGGCAACCGGCTGGGCGACGACGGTCGCCGCCGGGCTGAATAAGTTCTTGAACCAGTTGATGAAGTTCATCCGATGTTCCGTTCCGTGCGGCGCGCAGCGTTCAGCTATGGGCAAACAGTGGGCTGACGCCCTCGGTCTGGACCAGGATGTCGTCGCCGTTCAGCTTGACCGGGTATTCGGCCAGGGCGCAGTTGTCCGGGTTGATGCCCTTGCCGTTGCAGGCATCGAACTGCCAGAGATGGGCGCGACAGATGATCTTCTGGCCGTCGAACTTGCCTTCCGCCAGCGGGATGTCCTGGTGCGGGCAGATTCCCTGGAAGGCCTTGACCTCACCGCCTTCGGCACAGACCAGCAGGATCTCGTGACCATTGACCGTGAACGGTTCCATTTCGCCTTCCCACAGGTCATCGACCGTGCACACCTTGGTAAAACTCATGCTTCTCTCCGATGTCGTTTTGGCTGGGGCCTAGGCGGCTTGCCAGATGATTTCGACGGTTTCCGTCGGCTTCAGGCCGGATTCGGCCACCTTCATCGTGCGCGGGAAGAAATCCGGCGCGTCCTGGCGGCGGACGCGCAAGATGCAGCCGGGACGGTCGCGCACCCGGCGCCCGACCGAATGCACGGCAGCGGCGGCAGCCACTTCGTCCATGGTGTTTTCGGTATCGACCGGCAGCAGTTGCAAGACAAAATCGCCCTCGAAATTCGAGGTCAGCGGATATAAGGCCATTGGTTCAGTCTCCTCGTTGGACCGGACGCGGCGCCCGCGGCGCCGTGTCCGTCTTGTGGTTGTAGGTCAGCTCGCCTTCTTGGCGGCACGCAGGGCGCGGTAGATTTCGGCCCAGGCATAGTTGTGGGCGTCGTCGCCGATCTCGCCCGGGGCCAGGCCCATGTACTGCAGCGCCCCGCCGAGATCCATCGGCTGGATCATGCCGGCCAGGAAGCGGTCGACCAGGGACAGGTGGCCGGCGTAGCGCTCCGGCTCCTGCTCGAAGACCCAGCGGTCTACTTCGGAACCGAAGTGGTAGAGGCGGCCCTTGTATTCGAGCGGGTAGTCCTTGACGTTCCAGCCCTTGCCCGGCGTGCCGAGGATCGGCAACTGACACATGTTGCAGACGTAGGGCAGCGTTTCCGGATAGGCCTTGGCCATGTTGCCGTCCACGACGTTGTCGATGAAGACATCCCAGCACTGGCCCCAGGTGTCGTTCCAGCCGGGGTATTTCTCTTCCAGCCAGGCGCGCTCGTCCGGGGTGATGCCGGCAGCCGGGTTCCACCACAGGGTCGGCCGCCAGTAGTAGGCGCCGAGGTGCATGCCGTGGTGGGTCTGGGCGATGTCCTTGAGGAAGATGTCCCAGTACCAGGGCAGGTCGAGCCCCATGTCGGTCAGCGCCCGCTCGAACTGGGCGACGATCCACTCCTCCATGAACTCCTTGAAGGACTGCTTGCGATGCTCGAGCGGCGTGTAGTAGTCCATGATCGGGCCGGTCAGCACCGAGAACAGCTTCCAGGCGCCCCAGACGGCGATGTCGACGCGCTTCTGCGCCTCGGCCTTGTGGCCGTTCTCGATCAGCACCTTGAGGGCCGGGCCGCCGATCTGGGCGTGGCGCGACTCGTCGGTCTGGATGCTGGAGATCAAGTTGGCGAAGGTGTGGTCGCCGGCTTCGGCGGCGTCGGCAGCGAGGCCGAGGAACTGCATGTTGGTAAAGCCGGTTTCGAAGCTGAAGGTGAGCATGATCGAGACGCTGATCGCGTCGCGGGTCATCATGATGTCGTCGAAGAAGTGCCGCGCCGCGATCATCGCCCACTCGTTGGTGTCGTAGGCCTTGAAGGCCCAGTCCATCTGGCGGTCCTTGGATACATGCTCATGCGGGAAGTAGAGCTGCATCTGGCCGTGGCGGATCTCGTCGAGGCAGCCAAGCGTCGCCATGTTGCGCATGCCCGGCGCCTTGGAGAAACGCATCATCCGCGCCTCGGCGCTGGCGGCGGCATATTCGCCGCGGGCGATGGCGCCGTAGTGCGCCTTCATCACCGACTTCCAGCCCGGATCGGCGTTCTCGAAGATGCGGCTGCGCTCCAGCGCCGCCTTCACGGAGTAGGCACCGGCATCCTTGTCGCGTTGCACCTTCACGTATTCCGGGTAGGTCTGCTTGTAGGGCTCGTCGTACTTTTCCCAGGCGTTCTGCGGCAGGCCGAAATCGCCCGACAGCTTGGGCGGGAACAATTCGTCTTCGGTCACGTACGACGGAGTCCAGTTGGTGCTTCTGGCCAGGTCATACCAATCCATTCTGTTGAGTACAGCCATTTGTGTCTCCTCTAGGGTGCAGGCTGGCAGGCCTGCGATTTCCGAATCCGGGCGGTCTCGGCCACCGGACTTCAGCGAAACCAGAAATTTCTCGAGATTTCGCGATGACTCAAAGTTATTCGGAAAGTCATAGGGCGCCAATTAGACTTTGGTTTAGAACGGCAACCGGGGAATCCCCCTTCACCACTGTCGCTGCCAGGACACCCCGCACGACGAGGCGCCTGGCCCTGTCATACCTTTCCCGTATCACCCGACAATTTCAACGGTATTGGACGGTATTCCGCGCATCACATTTAATTGATTCAACGATCCCCGGGCGCCATTCAGGCATGCCGGGACATTCAATTTCAGGCGAGCAGCAATGGACATTCCCCACAACCAGTTCAAACAGGCGCTGCAGGCCGGCCGCGAGCAGATCGGGCTGTGGCTGGGCCTAGGCGAGACATTCAGCGCCGAGATCTGCGCCGGGGCCGGTTTCGACTGGTTGCTGATCGATGCCGAGCATGGGCCCAACGACCTGCGCAGCATCCTCTCGCAGTTGCAGGCGCTGGCGCCCTACCCGACGCAGCCGGTGGTACGGCCACCACAGGGCGACCATGTGCTGATCAAGCAGTTGCTGGAAACCGGCGTCCAGACGCTGCTCATCCCGATGGTCGAATCAGCGGAACAGGCGCGCGGGCTGGTCGAAGCGATGCGCTATCCGCCGGCCGGCATCCGCGGCGTCGGCAGTGCCCTGGCCCGCGCCTCGCGCTGGGGACGCATCGACAACTACGCGCACCTGGCCAATGAGCAGATGTGCCTGCTCGTCCAGGTCGAGACGCGGCCCGGTTATGAGCAGCTGGACAGCATCCTGGCGGTCGACGGCGTCGATGGCGTGTTTTTCGGCTCGGCCGACCTTGCCGCCTCCTATGGCTATCTGGGACAGTCCACCCACCCGGAAATCGTCGCCGCCATTGAGGAAGGCCTGCGCCGCACGCGGGCCGCCGGCAAGGCGGGCGGCGTGCTGTGCAGCGACCGGCAGCTGAACGAACGTTATCTGGCGGCCGGCGCCAATTTCGTTGCGGTGGGCGTCGATGCGCTGCTGCTCAGCGCGGCGACCTCGGCGCTGTGCCAGATCTACAAGCCGGAGACAGGAACAGCCGGCACGCCCGGATCATATTGAACAGATTCATTCAAAACCCAGGCCATCGCTGAATGGCCGGCGAGACAAGCAGCAGACAACCAAAGGAGCGAAGACAATGGCAATGACAGGGGTTTTACGACCGGGACACGGGGCGATCCGGGTGCTCGATCTCGAGGAGGCGGTGCATCACTACCGCGACATCATGGGCCTGGTGGAGACCGGGCGCGACGCCCAGGGGCGGGTGTACCTCAAATGCTGGGACGAGCGCGATCACAACAGCGTCGTGCTGCGCCAGGCGGACCGTGCCGGCATCGATTTCTTCGGTTTCAAGGTGCGCGACAAAGCCAGCCTCAACCAGCTGGATGCCGACCTGCGCGCCTATGGCGTCAACACCGAGCGCATCCCCGCCGGCGAGATGCTGGAAACCGGCGAGCGGGTCCGTTTCGAGATTCCGTCAGGCCACCTGATCGAGCTCTATGCCGAGAAGAAGGCCGTCGGCAACGGCCTGCAGGTGCAGAACCCGGCGCCGTGGACCAAGGCTTCGGAAAACGGTATCGCACCGGTCCGGCTCGACCACTGCCTGCTCTACGGGCCGAACGTCGCTGCCGTGCAGAAGCTGTTCACCGAGGTGCTCGGCTTCTATCTGGTCGAGCGCGTACTGGCGCCGGACAACGAAACCAGCGCCGCCATCTGGCTCTCCTGTTCGCACAAGGTGCACGACATAGCCTTCGTCGAACATCCGGAACCGGGCAAGCTGCATCACCTGTCCTTCCTGCTCGAAAGCTGGGAGGAAGTGCTGCGCGCCAGCGACATCCTGTCGATGAACAAGGTGCCCATCGACATTGGCCCGACCCGCCACGGCATCACCCGCGGCTGCACCATCTACGCCTGGGACCCGTCCGGCAACCGGTTCGAGACTTTCATGGGCGGCTACCAGCCCTACCCCGACTACGAGCCGACAACCTGGACCTTCGACGGCCTGGGCGCCGGCGGCGGGCTGGACTACCCGCAGCGCAAATTGCATGAGACCTTCCTCACCGTCGTGACCTGAGGCCGTTGGCGATGAAACCCTACGCGGAATGCGAAACCTGTGCCGTCCTGGTCGGCGCTACCGGCGACTTCGGCACGGCGATTACCAGACGGCTGCTTGACGCCGGCCTCGGCGTCATCGCCGTCGCCCGCTCAAGCGCCAGCCTGCAGGCGCTGACGGCCGCCCATCCCGGCGTCAAACCCTGTGCTGCCGACATTTCGGGCGACGCCGCCATCGCCACCATCGCCGCTGCCATCGACAAACCGGTGCGCATGCTCGTGCATGGACCGGGAGTGGCGGTGGCCGGTGGCATCCTGACGGCGCCGACGGAGTCGATGGTCGATGCCGTCAACATCAAGGTCGGCGGCCTGCTGCGCCTGGTGCGGGCGGCCGATGCCCATCTGACGGCCGGCTCACGCATCGTCGCCATCGGCGGCCACTACGGCCTGGAGCCGACCGCCTATGCAGCGGCCGCCGGCATCGCCAACGCCGCCATCCTGAATGTCGTGCGCCAGCTGAGCCTGGCCTACGGCCCGCGCGGCGTCACCGCCCACACCATCGTTCCCGGCCCGGCCGACACCGACCGCCTGCGCCGCGTCGCCGCCACCCGCGCCGAACAGCGCGGCTGCAGCACCGACGAGGTGCTCGACGAAATGCGCGCCGAATCCTCGCTCGGCATCCTCAGCACGCCGGAACAAATTGCCTGGGCGGTCAGCCTGCTGCTCGCCCCGGAAGCCGACGCGATGACCGGTTCCAGCCTGATGCTCGACGCCGGTCGCCGGCGCGGCCTTCCCTAATCCACGGAGAAAAACATGCCCGTCGCCAACCTGCACGTCCTCGCCGGCCACCCACGTGAAAACCTCAAGCAGTGGGTGCGCGAAACCTCGAACGCCCTGGCGGAGACCCTGGCAGCCCCGATGGACCGCCTGGAAGTCTGGGTCACTGAAATCGACCCCGATCTGTGGGGCATTTGCGGCGCCCCGGCCAGCGAGGTTCTGCAGGAGACACCCCGGCATGATGCCGAGATGCCACTGATCAGTATGGTCCTGATGGAAGGGCGGACGATCGAACAACTGCACCGGGTGATCGCCGAACTGAACGCCATCACCGCCCGCCTGCTAGCTGTCGACCCGGAGCGCATCCGCATCTATATCGCCCACGCCCACCCTGATCGCTGGGGCATTGGCGGCGTCCCGGCGAGCGTCCGCCGGGCCGCCGAACTGGCTGGCCGGCAAGCAGCCGGGAGCTGATTACGCCGGGCGCCAGGCCGGGCCACCTATCTTCCAAGTGAAGACTGGTGGCCATTCGAACAGGTCATTGCCAAGTCAGCGATTTGGCAATCCAGCCGGTGTCGCCGTATTCATCCTTGATCCTCGTCCAGCTTCCGGACTGGCCAAGCACCTGGAATGAGTAGTATCGCTGCACCGGACTCCACTCCAGTTGCGGGTAGCGCGTTCCCGGGCCTTTGCGGATATTGGCCCGATCAGTCTTGACGACCCCACAACGCAACTTGCTGCTGATCAGCGTGCGATGTATCCAGTGTTTCTCGCCGTCGACGTCCACAACCTTGTACCAGCTCCCGCGCTGGCCAATTTTGCGCAGCGGCATGTAGGTATATACGCGCCAGCTGACCGCATAGTTTGTGCCGGGGCCGCTACGTAGATTTGCTTCCGATGCGGTGACGCACAAGGCATGCGCTTGACCGCTCAGGGACAAAGTCAGCAGTCCGAGGATGTAGGCGAATCGGGTCGATCTGGTCATGAGTGGTCCTTTGCGGTGCTATTGCGATCGGCGGCGCCTGCTTCGTTCGCCTCGCCGGCTTTAGCGGTCGAAGGCAGGTGTTCCTGAGTACCAGGCATGCTTCCATCGGGCTCCAGGAAGGCCTCAGGCTGCGGCAGGGGCGAGGCGGGGACGGCCATTTCTTCCGGCGTCAGCTGCTCGGTGAATCCGTCCAGGGTACCCATCGATTTGCGATCACGGCGGGCCACCGGCTCGGAGAGCATGTAGGCCCCGGTCAGCGTGGCGAGGGCTTCGAGGGCGGTGCGATGGGTGCGCTCCTGGGCGTGCGAGGCATCAGCACCAAATCCGATCAGTGCGGTGCGGATATCGTTGCCGGCCTCCACGGCAGCAGCCGAGTCGGAGCGGTAGAAGCGGAACACATCACGACGGTGGTCGATGCCGTATTGCCGGGCAAGGGTGGCCAGCTTGTGGGTCAGGTGGTAATCGAAGGGACCGGACATGTCCTGGAAGCAGATGGTGACTGCATGTTCGTTGCTGTTCTGGCCGGGTGCGGCAATGGCGATGTCGAGACTGACCATTTCGGCGATGTCGCCATGCAGGGCTGCCGAAGAGCCCGAGCCCACCTCTTCGGTGATGGTGAACAGCGGAAAGACATCCACCGGCGGTATCAGTCCGCTGTCGACGATGGCCTTGCAGGCAGTCAGCAGGGCCGCGACCGCGGCCTTGTCGTCGAGGTAACGCGAATTGATATAGCCGTTGGGCAGGATCTCAACTTGCGGATCGAAGGCAATCCAGTCGCCGATATTGATTCCCGCCTCCGTCAGGCCGGCAGCGGAATTCGCGGCAATATCGACGCGGACCTCGACATGATCCCAATTGATTGGTTGCGTATCGATCTCGTCACCGAAGGCGTGGCCTGAGGTTTTCAGGGGGAGACAGGTGCCACGAAGCTGGCCGTTATCGGTGAAGATGGTCAGGCGCCCACCGCAGGAAAAACGGGCCGACCAGTGACCAATCGGCGCGATCCCCAGGCGACCGTTCGGCTTGATCTGGCGGACCATCGCCCCCAAGGTGTCGAGGTGAGCGACGACGGCGCGGGCGGGACGGCTTTCCCGGCCGGCGATGGTGGCGCGAATGGCGCCCCGGCGGGTGATTTCGTAGGACAGGCCGATCGCCTCCAGGCGACAGGCGACGTAGCGGACGATACCGTCAGTCAGACCGACGGGGCTGGGAATGGCCAGCAACTGGAGGAGCGTCTCCTCGAGGAAGGCATAGTCGAATTCGATCGGCAGTTTTTCCGGTTTCATTGCGCCCGCTCCTCGACGCCGGTTCGGGGAAACAGCAGATCAATGAAGCGCTCTGCCGTCGGTTGCGGTTCATGATTGGCCAGGCCGGGACGTTCGTTGGCTTCGATGATCACGTAGTCTTCGCCGTCGACCGAGGGCACAAGAAAGTCGAGGCCGGTGACCGGAATGTTCAGGATGCGCGAGGCCTGTTCGGCAGCAAGCCGCAGCGCCGGGTGCAGCATTTCGGTCACGTCATGGATCGTGCCGCCGGTATGCAGGTTGGCCGTGTTGCGGACCACCAGCGTTTCGCCCGGCGCCAGCACGCTGGCGAAATCGAAGCCCTGGGCGGTAATGCAGCGCCGGGTCTCGCCATCCATCGGTATACGCGATTCGCCGCCGGTGGCCGCGGCGCGGCGGCGACTCTGCTTCTCGATCAGTTGCTCGACCGAACTCAGTCCGTCGCCAACCACCGAGGCCGGGCGGCGTACGGCTGCGGCCACGACTTTGTGGTTGATCACCACGATGCGCAGATCCTGCCCCGTGCAGAACTGCTCGAGTACGACATGCTCGCCGAAGCGGCTGGCATGCTCGATGGCGGTTTCGACTTCATCCGAGGTCGTCAGATTGACGGCAACGCCCTTGCCCTGCTCGCCATCGGCGGGCTTGACCACGACCTCGCCATGGCACTGCAGAAAAGCTGAGTTGTCCTCGAGGGCGCCGGCCTTGATCTGCGCGGGAACCTTCAATCCGGCATCGCGCAGCAGGCGCAGAGTCACGCGCTTGTCGGCGCAACGGCTCATCGCCACCGCGCTGGTCAGTTCGGACAGCGATTCGCGGCAAACGATGCTGCGACCGGCATAGGTCAGCCGGAAGTAGCCGTTCTCGGCATCGATGGTTTCCACCATGATGCCGCGCCGCCTGGCTTCATCGACGATGATCCGGGCATAGATATTGAGATTGGCATCGGCCTGTGACCCGGGCTCGGTGAACAAGGACTCGTTGATCACGTTGCGCCGTTTCACGGCGAAGACCTGGATATTCTGGAAGCCCAGCTTTTTGTATAGCGCGATGGCCGACAGGTTGTCATGCAATACCGAAATATCCATGTAGGCGCGGCCGCGGGCCTGGAAGCGTTCGGCCAGATAGCGCGTCAGTGCCTCGCCGACGCCGGGATGGCCGGCTTGCGGGGAAACGGCCAGCGCCCAGAGGCTGCAGCCCTGATCAGGATCGCCGAAGGCTTCGCCATGATCGAGCCCCATGGCCACGCCGATGACCTCGCCGCTGACGCGATCCTCGGCCAGCGCATAGACGAGATGGCGCGCCGTTCGCTGCGACCAGACGAATTGTGGATCGACCGGCACCATGCGCCGGGCACGATAGAGTGCGTTAAGGGCGGCAATGTCCGAGCGCGTACGCAGGCGACGAATCGCGAACCCGCGCAGCGTCGCCTTGGCCGGGCGATAGCTGTTGAAGTTGAGGCGATAGGTTTCCGACGGGTCGACGAAGAGTTGCTGCGGCGCCTGTGCGACGACGACATGCGGCTTATCGAGATAAAAGGCGATATCGCGCTGCCCCGGCTGCTCAGCGAGCAGCGCCTGGGCAATCTGTTGCGCATCGTCGAAGGTATGCCCGGCGATCAGGCGACCCCAACCGCAGTCCAGCGCTACCTGCCGATGTTTTTCCTGGAGAACGGGGTCGAAGGGAGCGCCGCTGGAGTTCGGCGTGCAGGGAATCGGGCCGCGCCCGAGACGCAGGGCGCGGTTGGCTTGTCTTTTCATGAGCTTCGCCTCCTCATGCGGCCAGATGGGTCTGCAGCCAGAGTTCGAGCAGCCCGAGCTGCCAGAGTTTTGAGCCGCGCAGTTGAGTGATGTGCTCCATCGGGTTGGCCAGCAGTTCGGCCACATAGGGCTGCTGGAAGAGGTCGCGCTCGCGGGCCGCACGGCTGGACAGCGCATCGCGGATCATCTCCAGCACGTTGCCCTGCAGATACTTCAGGGCGGGAACCGGGAAATAACCTTTCGGGCGGTCGATAACGGCAGATGGAATGATGCTCCGCGCAGCCTCCTTGAGGATGCCCTTGCCGCCGCCACTCAACTTGTGCCGCACCGGAATGCGCGCAGCGAGCTCGACCAGCTCGTGATCGAGGAACGGCACGCGGGCCTCCAGCCCGAAGGCCATGGTCATGTTGTCAACCCGCTTTACCGGATCGTCCACCAGCATGATGGTCGTATCCAGGCGGAGCGCCTTCTCGACGGGGTCGGCGGCGCCGGGAGCAACGAAATGGTTGGCCACGAACATGCCGGAGTGATCCTCGGTGGCGTATTGCGGCTGCACGAGTTGCCGGTATTCCTCGAAATGACGGTCGCGGAAGGCATTGAGATAATCGCCGACCGGGTTGCGGCTGTCGCTCAGCTGCGGGTACCAGTGATAGCCGCCAAACACCTCGTCTGCCCCCTGGCCGCTCTGGACCACCTTGCTATGGCGCGAAACCGCCTCGGAGAGCAGATAGAAGCCGATGCAGTCGTGGCTGACCATCGGTTCGCTCATGGCCGTGATGGCTTCCGGCAGGCGACGCAGCAACTCGGATTCCGGCACGAAGAGCCGTTCGTGCTCGGTGGCGAAGGTTTGGGCGATCAGGTCGGCATACTCGAATTCGTTGCCTTTTTCGCCACCGACATCAGCGAAGCCGATGTTGTAGGTACGCAGGTTCGCGACGCCGGCCTCCGCCATCAGGCCGACGATCAGGCTGGAGTCGACGCCGCCCGACAACAGGGCACCGACCGGCACGTCTGCAACCAGGCGACGGCGCACAGCCAGCCGCAAGCCGTTGAGCAGGATTTCGCGCCATTCTTCGAAGGAGCGCGCCTCATCTTCCGCACTACGTTGGTAGTCGAGCGTCCAGTAGCCCTCCTCGTGGCGCGAACCGTCGGGTTCGATGGCCAACACCGTGGCCGGTGGCAGTTTACGGATACCCTTGAACAGCGTGTAAGGCGCTGGCACGACAGCGTGGAAGGAGAGGTAGTGATTGAGTGCGACCGGGTCGATCGAGGTATCGACCGAGCGATCCATCAACAAGGCGGGCAGCGTCGAAGCAAAACGCAAGCCGCCGGAAACTTCGGCGAAGTAGAGTGGCTTGATGCCCAGACGGTCGCGGCCGAGCAGCACGCGCCCACTGTCGCGCTCCCACAGGGCGAAGGCGAACATGCCGTTCAGGCGCTTGACGAAATCCCTGCCCCACGCGTGATAAGCCTTCAGCAGCACTTCCGTGTCGCCGTGGGAATAGAACTGATAACCCAGACCTTCGAGCTCGCGGCGCAGTTCCAGGTGATTGTAGATCGCACCATTGAAGACAATACCGAGGCCCAGTGCCGGATCGAGCATCGGTTGGGCAGCGGCCTCCGAGAGATCCATGATCTTCAGGCGGCGATGGGCAAAGGCACGGTCCGGCGTGGCGTATACGCCGAAACTGTCGGGACCGCGGCGGGCCATACGGTTGTTCATTTGATCGACAAGGGCCAGATCTGGACATTGCCCATCGAAGCGGATTTCTCCAGCGATTGCACACATGGTCAAGGCTCTCCATGGTTCTTCCCACCTGCTTCAATGCAAAAAAGCAACCTGATCCCCGGCGGAATTCGGGGGATGACGGGAGGGTGAGTGGCCTGCAAACCGAGCGAGTTAGCCGAAGGCCAACAAACAATACATTGATTAACAACCTATAGGAAAGTTGTCTATGGCGCTCGAAATATGCAGATGTATCGTTACAAGATTGATTATTATAGGCTATTTATCTTGAACAATCAAGGCGCGGTAGAAACAAAAACATTGCCAATCAAACTATTTTGATAGGCAATGTTTATTTGCAACACGATTTTTCCTGACTTTGCCCGGCAACCACGCACGGCGCCTCGGCCGTCTGCAGCCCGGTACTAGCGATAGCCGGCGCGGTCGAGCAGCTTCTGCGCCTTGGCCAGCTCCCGGGCAATGGCCGGCAGCGGCAGACGATCGGCCTTGAAGCTGCCCATGGCCGTCAGCTCCTCGTTGGCGAACTTCACCGTCGGCACGGCCGGGTATTCGTTGTTGGCCTCGGCGAAATGGCGCTGGGCTTCGTCGCTGGCCAGGTATTCGAGGAACTTGATGGCCGCCGCCCGGTTCTTCGCCGTCTTCACCAGACCGCCGCCGGAGACGTTGATGTGCGTGCCGTGGCCGTCCTGGTTCGGCCAGACGATGCCGAGGCGCTGCTTGACCAGATTGCGCTCCTCGACCTTGTCTGAGCCGAGCAGACGGGCCAGGTAGTAGCTGTTGGAGACGGCGACGGCACATTCGCCGGTGGCCACCGATTTGATCTGGTCGGTATCGCCGCCACGCGGCGGATGCGCCAGATTGGCGGCGATGCCGCGCGCCCAGGTCTCGGTTGCGGCCTCGCCGTTGTGTGCCACCTGCGCGGCGACCAGCAGCAGGTTGTAGATGTGGCCGCCGGGAATACTGCAGATCCTGCCCTTGAGTTTCGGGTCGGCCAGCGCTTCGTAGGTCGGCACGTCACTCGCCTGCAGCTTGCGCTTGTTGTAGACGATCATCCGCGCCCGCGTGGTGAAGGCGAACCAGTTGGCCGAGCGCAAATGGGCGGGAATGCGCGTCTCCAGTGCGGTCGATTGCACCGGCGCCAGGAGGCCCCAGGAATCGGCCACAGCCAGCGTCGCTGCGTCGACGGTCAGGAAGACGTCGGCCGGGCTGTTCGCCCCCTCGCTGCGGATGCGTTCCAGCAGTTCGTTGGCCTTGCCTTCGATGCGGTTGATGCGGATGCCGGTCTGCCGCGTGAAGTTGGCGTAGAGCACCTCATCCGACTGGTAGTGGCGAGCGGAGTAGAGGTTGAGCACGGCCTCCTGGGCCATGGCCGGGGCGACGATGGCGGCCGCGAGCAGGACGCCTAGCAGTTTGCCTGAGGTACGCATCTCAGGTCACCGCCCACAGGCGCAGCAGGTTGTGATAAACGGCGGTCAGCTTGAGCAGGCGCGGATCGTCGGCGGCGACGACCGAGGTCATGCCCTGGATGGCCTGATCGAGATCGAACAGCAGGGTGCGCGCGCTGTCGTTCTGCACCATGCTCTGGATCCACATGAAGGAGGCGACGCGCGCGCCGCTGGTCACCGGCGTCACCTGATGCAGGCTGCTCGACGGATAAAGCACCATGTCGCCGGCCGCCAGCTTGACGGCCTGGATGCCGAACGGCCCTTCGACCTGCAGTTCGCCGCCCTCGTATTCCTCCGGTTCGGCCAGGAACAGCGTTGCCGACAGGTCGCTGCGCACCGAGATGTTGGTACCGGGCACCTGCATGACGGCGCTGTCCACATGGGTGCCGTAGGTGCCACCGTCGCTGTAATGGTTGAATTTCGGTGGGTAGATGCGGCTGGGCAGCGCCGCCGCGATGAACAGCGGCGTGTTGCCCAGCTTGCGCAGGATGCGGTTCCCGAGCTCGACCGCCAGCGGCGAGCCGTCTTCCAGTTGCCGGTTGCGCTTGACGGCGCGGGCCAGGGTGCCGGCGGTCTTCAGGCCGTCCTGCCATTCCGCCTGGTCGAGCAGGCGGCGAAACTCACTTACCTCGTCCTTGCTGAGGACGCCTTCAATCGGAATCAACATGTCGTTGCCTCGTTAGTGATAAATCATGTCCGGGCCGATGTCGGCCAGCGTCGCGCAGCCGGCCTGGGCCATGCAGACCTCCAGTTCGCCGCGTAGCAGTTTCAGCAGGTGGGCGACGCCGAGTGCCCCGGCGACGGCCAGCGCATAGACCTGCAGGCGGCCGACCATGACCGCGTCGGCGCCGAGCGCCAGAGCCTTGAACACGTCGCTACCGGAACGGATGCCGCTGTCGAGCAGCAGCGGATAGCCGGCGCCGACGGTGGCGCGGATGGCCGGCAGCAGGCGCAGGCTGGCCGGGGCGCCGTCGAGCGCCCGGCCGCCATGGTTGGAAACGACCAGGCCGGCGACGCCCATGGCCTGTAGCCGCTGCGCATCCGCCGGCCGGAGCACGCCTTTGACGATGACCGGCAGCCGGGTCTGGCCGAGCAGCCAGGCGAGATCGTCCCAGGTCGGCGCTTCGGCCATCGCTCCCTGGAAGACCAGACTCTGCCCACGCTCGAGCAGGCGTTGCGGCGGTAGCGGATAGTCGGCCAGACTGGCCGCCACCACCTGCGGCGGCATCACGAAGCCGGCACGCTGGGCGCGCAGGCTGGGCGTCTTGATCGCCGTGTCCAGCGTCACCATCAAGGCCTTGTAGCCGGCAGCCTCAGCGCGACTGAGCAGATTGGCGGTATCGGCGCGGCGCGGCTGGAAGTAGAGCTGGAACCAGCGCTCGTCGCCGGCTTGCGCGGCAATATCTTCCAGCGTGCGGCCGGCCAAGGTGCTGACCACCAGACAACTGTCGGCGGCGGCAGCGCCGCGCGCCGTTTCCACTTCGCCGAGCGGATGGAGCAGGGTCTGGTAGGCCACCGGCGCCAGTAGCACGGGGTGCTGCAAACTGCGCCCGAACAGTTCCCGGCGGGTGTGACCGGCAGTCACGTCAACCAGCATGCGCGGCAGGATTGCCGTCTGTTCGAAGGCGGCACGATTGGCGGCCAGGGTCAGTTCCGGGCCGCAGCCGCCGGCAACGTAGGCATGACCGGCAGCGGCTATGAAATTCGGGGCCAGCCACTCATAGTCCTGCGCGCAACACACCTCGCGCGGAATCTGGCTCAGGGGGGGCAGGACGTTGGGCTGTTGGCTCATGGCTGTACAGGAGGCGGGTGACCCGGCCGGGCCACCCGCCGTTACGGATCAGAACTCGTAGTTGAGGGTCAGACGGGCATTGCGCGCATCACCCTTGTAGAGGAAGGAACCCGAACGATAGGCGGCCAGGTAGTAGTCCTTGTCGAAGATGTTGCCGACATTCAGGCGCAGCTTGGTCTGCTTGTCGATCCGGTAGTCGGCGAACAGGTCCCACACCGTATAGGCCGGCACCGGCTGGCTATATTGACCACTGGCGTTGTAAGCGGCAGCGGTATCCGGCTGACCGGCGTACTTCTTGCCCTCGTACTTGACCGCCGTACCGAAACCGATTTTCTGCGTTGCCTGATAGCGAACCTGAGCGGAGGCCGTGGTGTCGGCAAAGTTGCTCAGCGTCTTGCCTTCGTTGTTCGCGGTGAAGGAGTCGAGCACCTTGGCCTTCATGAAGGTGACGCCGGCCTGGGCGCTCAGCTTGCTGGTGAGGTTGCCGGCCAGTCCGAACTCGATACCGAGGACGCGGTTCTTGCCGGTATTGAAGGTGCCGGCGATGCCGTAATTTGCCCCCTCCATGACGTCCGACTTGACGATACGGAACAGCGCTGCCGTCGCCAGCAGCTTGCCATCCATCAGGTTCCATTTGGTACCCAGTTCCAGGTTCTCCGTCTTTTCCGGCTCGGCACCGGCGACCTGACCGTTGTAGGTGATCAGGCCTCCGTAGCCGCCACTGGTGCCAACGTCGGATTCGCCGCCATTGACATCCTGGGCCGTGGCGTAAGTGAAATAGACATTTGCATCGGGACGGAACTTCCAGGTGATGCCGAGATGGCCGTTCCACATGCCTTCGGTGTAGTCGTAATCACCCGTCTGCACGCCGGTCGTTGCATTCTGCGTGGTCAGCGAGATGTTGGTGCGGTCGTAGCGCAGGCCGGCAAAGGCCGTCCATTGCTCGTTCAGGTCAACCGTATCCATGATCGAGGCGGAAACGGTCTTGGCCCGCCAGTCCTGGTCCCAGTTGCCCTTGGCAATCTGCCGGTTCATCAGGTTGTCGAGTCCGTTGACCGCGTTGCCGTTGGCATCGCTGGCACACCAGGCATTGAGCACGGCACCACCACCGGTGATGCAGTTCTGCCCCGAATTGGTGATGCGATAGACGCCGTTGAGCACCTTGTGATCGGTGAACTCGAGGCCGAAAATGAATTCGTGCTTCATCCCGGCAATGTTCGTATCCCAGAACAGGTTGGTCTGGTTGGCGAAGTAATCGACCTCCTGCCAGCCGTTGTGCGTGCTCAGCGTCGTCGTCGCATAGACGCCGCCGGGGTTATTGACGCCGGTTGTGCTGCCGCGGGCGCCGGTCACGACATAGCCGTTTTCCGTCTGGCCGAGGCGGGTCAGGTTGGTGACGCGCAGATCCGGGGCGATCTTGAACTTCAGGCGGGCGGTCAGAGTATCGACATCGGATTTCTGGAAATCCTGCTCCTGGGCATAGACCGGCACGTGCTTGGCCGGCTTGCGATTAGGCAGAGTACCGAGCAGGTAGCTGCCGAGATCGGGATTGTCCTCGGCGCGCAGGCCGTAATAATCGATGATCAGATCGGTCTTGTCGTTCAGCTTGAACAGGCCGGACAGGGCCACGCCTTTGCGCTCGCGGTCGGTCGGCGCGCGGTCCGGCACTTCCTCGTAGCCGTACAGGACATTGGCGCGCAGGGCGAAGTTGTCGCTGAAGACATGATTGGCATCGAGGGTCACCCGGGTATGGCGATCAGTGCCGACACCGGTGGAAATCTTGGTGAAATCGTAATCGGTCGTCGCCTGCTTGGTCACCGAATTGATCGCGCCACCGGCCGTACCGCGGCCGGCAAAGCTGGAGTTCGGTCCCTTGGAGATTTCCACCTGCTCGACGGCAAAGCTTTCGCGGACACTCATGCCGGGATCGCGCATGCCGTCGACAAAGACGTCGCTGCGCGCTTCCTGGCCGCGGATGATGTAGCGATCGCCAAAGGCGTTGCCGTTCTCACCGGTACCCAGCGTGATGCCGGGCTGGGCGTCGAGAATCTCGCGCAGGTCGGTGTAGCCGGAATCTTCGATCTGCGTCTTGGTCAGTACCGAGATATTGGCCGGCACTTCGGCCAGCGGCCGCTGGTGCCGTTCGTCGCCGGAATACTTGGCCTTGTACGGCGCGTCCGGTTCAGCATAGGGATTGTGGTCGATGACCCGTTCGACGACGGTCACCGCCTGCATTTCGACTTCACCAGCGGCGGTCGTTTCGGCAAGCCCGGCAACCGGCATCAGCATCGCCGTCGAGATGCCGACCGCCACACCGGTTTTCTTCATCGTCGCCGGCAATCCGCCCTGGATGCGGAAACTGGCCGGCAGGCGGGCCTTGTTGGAACGTACGGGTGCCTGCTCCAGCAGGCTGGTTTGATCTGCGCTCATTACGCTCAGTCCTTGTACAAAAAGTTGGGGGCTGGCTGGCTGGCGTAATGGCTGGCTTGCCTACATACAATTGAGAATATATCTCAATTGCACCTTTGTAACAAGCGGTGACAGATCAACTGCGCGGTACTCACCGCGCAAGAACAACTTCAGGAAACCGTGATGGCCGGCTCTCCTTCGACGACCTCGCCGATCACTGAGACATGGGTAAAGCCCTGCTGCAGGAAAATCGAGAGAATTTCCGTGACACTTTCCGGAGCGCAGGAAACGAGCAGGCCGCCGGAAGTCTGCGGATCGCTGAGCAGGGTTCTGGCGCTTTCGCCCAGACCTTTACCCAGTTTGACCAGGGAACCATAGCTGTCCCAGTTGCGGCCCGAGGCACCGGTCTTGAAACCACTTTCCACCAGTTCGACGGCCCGCGGCAGTAGCGGAATGTCCTGGAAGCGCAGGCGGGCGGCGACGCCGCTGCCGCGGCAGATTTCCGCCAGGTGGCCGAGCACGCCGAAGCCGGTGACATCGGTCACGGCATGGACGCCGTCGAGACAGGCGAGCAGCGGTCCCGGCGTATTGAGCTGGGTGGTGCTGGCCAGCATCGTCTCGTAATCGGCTACATGTAGCGCATCCTTCTTCAACGCCGCGCTATAGACGCCGACGCCGACGGCCTTGCCGAGGATCAGTTTGTCGCCCGGACGGGCGGCGGAATTGCGTTTGAGGTGGGCGGGATTGACGATACCGATGACGACCAGGCCGTAGATCGGCTCGACCGAATCGATGGTGTGGCCGCCGGCAATGGGTATGCCGGCCTGCCGGCAGACGGCCGCCCCGCCTTCGAGAATGGCGCCGATGGTGGCCAGTGGCAGCACGTTGACCGGCATGCCGACCAGGGCCAGGGCGAACAAGGGCGTACCGCCCATGGCGTAGATATCGGAGATGGCGTTGGTGGCGGCGATGCGACCGAAGTCGTGCGGATCATCGACGATCGGCATGAAGAAATCAGTGGTGGCAACGATCGCCTGATTTGCGTTGATCTGATAGACCGCCGCATCGTCACTGGTTTCGGTACCGACCAGCAATTGCGGCGGGACGATACCGGGAGCGACGCCGGCGAGGATTTTTTCGAGCACGGCCGGGGCGATCTTGCAGCCGCAGCCGCCGCCATGGGAGAGCTGGGTCAGTCGTGGCGGGACGTTCGGCTCGATTTTTTTGCCATTCATCAATCAGCGTCCTTATTCGGCGTCGAAACCGGCGTCTTCGATCGCCGCCAGCAGATCGCCACGGGCGATCTGCGCCGGATCGAAACTGACCCGCGCCTCGCCGGCCGCCAGTGAAACCTCGGCGGCAGTAACCCCGGCCAGAGCGCCTAGCACCCCGGCAATATTGCCGACGCAACCCTGGCAGCTCATGCCGCCGATCTTGATCAATGTTTCTTCCATGTCCTACTCCTTGTACAGAAAGGGCTGCTGCTTCAGCAAGCCGATGATTTTATCGCCCGGCAAGGCCCGGCTGAAGAGAAAGCCTTGCGCCATATCGCAATCCATTGCCTGCAACAAGGCCAGTTGCTCGCGCGTCTCGACGCCTTCGGCCAGCACCGTCAGGCGCAGGTTACGCCCCATGCTGACGATGGTCGAGGCGATCGCCCGGTCGTCGGCATCGGTCTCCAGATCGCGGACGAAGGAGCGGTCGATCTTCAATTTGCTGACCGGGAAACGCTTCAAATAGGCAAGCGAGGAATAACCGGTGCCGAAATCGTCGATCGACAATTCGACGCCCATCCGGTGCAGGGCCGTCAGTGTACCAATATGGATGTCGGCATCGTGCATCACCGTGCGTTCGGTGACTTCCAGTTCGAGCAGCGACGGATCGAGTCCGGATGTCGCCAGTGCGCCGGCCACCGCCTCGACGAACCCGGCCTGACGGAACTGCACCGGCGCCACGTTGACCGCCATGAGCAGCGGCGGCAAACCGGCATCGATCCAGGCCTGCGCCTGCCGGCAGGCTTCGCCGAGCACCCAGTCGCCAAGCGGGTTGATCAGCCCGGTATCCTCGGCCACCTGAATGAAACGGTCGGGCATGATCATGCCCAGCTCCGGATGGCGCCAGCGGATCAGCGCCTCGACGCCGATGATCAGGCCGCTGCTCAGACTGACCAGCGGCTGGTAGTGCAATTCGAATTCCTGCTGCTTGACGGCCCGGCGCAGGCTGCTCTCCAGCATCAGGCGCTCGAGGGTGGCGGTATTCATTTCCGCCGCATAAAACTGGAAGGTATTGCGCCCCAGTTCCTTGGCCTTGTACATCGCCGCATCGGCATTGCGCAGCAGGGTCTCGGTGTCCTTGCCATCCTGCGGACACATGGCAACGCCGATCGACGGTGTCACCGTCAGATCGTGACCGGCGACGACGAAGGGCACGTTGCACTCCTCGACCAGCCGCCGCGCGACATCGATGGCCGAGGCCGCAGGGATACCCGGCAGGGCCAGGATGAATTCGTCACCGCCCAGGCGTGCCAGCGTATCGATCTTGCGCACCGCTCCAGCCAGGCGACTGGCGACGGCGCAGAGCAATTCGTCACCGACGCTGTGACCGAGCGAGTCGTTGATCCGCTTGAAATGATCGAGGTCGAGAAAAAGCAGGGCGAACGGCGTTTCGTCGCGTTCGGCCGCGGCCAGCAACTGGCTGATGCGATCATTGAGCAGGCGCCGGTTGGGCAAGCCGGTCAGGGCATCGAAATCGGCCAGCTCGCGGATCTTCGCCTCAGCCGCTTTCTGCGCCGTCATGTCGAGCACGGTACCGACGGTGGCCGGCGCACCGGCAAAGGCCGACGGCGCGCTGACCACGGTGACCGGAAACTCGGAGCCATCCCGCCGCCGGGCAAGCAGCGTGCAGGAATGAATCGGGTGTCCTTCGCCATTCCCGGCGCCATCCTGCCACTGGTGGGCGAGCGAATCGCCGAGCATCAAGTCGAGCGGACGGCACTTGCCGATCAGTTCGGCGGCCGAGTAGCCGAACATGCCCAGAAAGAAGGGATTGACGTAACGAAACACGCCATCCTGCAGCAGGTAGATACCGACCTGGGCAGCATCCATTGCCGCGGCAAAGCCCGGCTCCAGCGCCAATTCCCGAACGGCAGTGACCGACAAGGCGAGAACCGTGCCGACGTCCTGCGCCTGAGGTTCCCTGCCGCCTCCCCTCGCCATCACGCTCCCTGGTTGCTTTTATCTACCCGCCGGTCGCCAGCGCTTGAGCAACAGTGAATTGCTCACCACGGATACCGAACTGAGGGCCATCGCCGCCCCCGCCACCACCGGATTGAGAAAGCCGAAGGCCGCGAGGGGAATGCCAAGTACATTGTAAATGAAGGCAAAGAAAAGATTCTGCCGAATCTTGCCGAGCGTTGCCGCAGAAAGGTCTATGGCATCGGCCACGGCCAGCAGGTCACTGCGGATCAGCGTCAGGTCGGCCGCCTCCACCGCCGCATCCGAACCGGCACCGATGGCCAGGCCGACATCGGCGGCCGCCAGCGCTGGCGCGTCGTTGATGCCATCGCCGACCATGGCCACCACCGCCCCGCCCTGTTTCAGCTCACTCACCGCCGCCGCCTTGTCACCGGGCAGGATGCCGGCGCGGAACTCGTCGATACCGGCCTCGGCAGCGATGGCCGCGGCCGTCGCCGCATTGTCGCCGGTCAGCATGACCACGCGGATGCCCCGTCGGCGCAGGCGCTCAATCGCTGCCCGCGAGGTCGGTCGCAAGGCATCGGCGATGGCGAACAGGGCCAGCACTTCTTCGCCCTCGGCCAACCCGACCACCGTCTTGCCGGCCTGCTGCAGGGTCAATACCGATTCATCGGCCGCCACGCCAAGCCAGTCGGGCGAGCCGAGACGCAGGCTGCGGCCATCGACGGAGCCGGAAACACCATGACCCGGCTCAGCAAGGAAACCGGTGGCCGCTGCCAGGGGGGCATCACCGGCGGCGGCAATGATGGCGCGCGCCAGCGGGTGCTCGGAATTGTGCTCGAGCGCCGCCGCCAGGCGCAGCGCCTCGTCGCGCCCGGCAGCTCGGGCGACGACATCGGTCACCACCGGCGCCCCGAGCGTCAGCGTGCCGGTCTTGTCGAGGGCCAGCACGGAAATTTTCTCGGCCCGTTCCAACGCCTCGGCATTACGCACCAGGATGCCGGCCCGCGCCCCCTGGCCGGTACCGACCATGATCGCCGTCGGCGTCGCCAGCCCGAGCGCACACGGGCAGGCGATGACCAGCACAGCAACGGCATTGACCAGCGCCTGGGCAAAATCGCCACTCTGCCACCACCAGCCGAGCAGCGTGACCAGGGCGATGGCACAAACCACCGGCACGAAGATGCCGGAAATGCGATCGGCCAGTCGTTGCACCGGCGCCTTCGAACCCTGGGCCTCGCCGACCAGACGGATGATCCCGGCCAGGAGCGTCTGCTCGCCGACGCCGGTGGCCCGGCAGCGCAGCGCCCCCTGGGCATTGACCGTCGCCGCGAAGACGCGGTCGCCCGGCGCCTTGCCGACCGGCATGCTCTCGCCGGTCAGCATCGCCTCATCGATACTCGACTGACCATCGATCACCTCGCCATCGACCGGCACGCTTTCGCCCGGACGGACCAGGAAGACATCGCCGGGCATCAGGCTGTCGACCGCCATCTCGATCCACTGACCGTCGCGCTCGACGCGCGCCGTCTTCGGCTGCAGGCGGATCAGCGCCTCGATCGCCTCCGAGGTCCGGGCCTTGGCCCGCGCTTCCAGCAGCTTGCCGAGCAGAACCAGGGTGATGACCGCGGCGCCGCCCTCGAAATAGACATGCTGATCAAGGCCGAACAGCGTGACCACGGTCGAGAAGCCCCAGGCCATGCTGGTGCCGAGGGCGACCAGTACGTCCATGTTGGCACCACCGGCACGCAGCGTCTTCCAGGCACCGTCGTAGAAACGCCAGCCGATCCAGAATTGCACCGGCGTCGCCAGCAGCAATTGCAGCCAGCGCGGCAGTTCGTTCTGATGCCCGTGTTCGCCGAACATGAACAGCATCTGGCCAACCAGCGGCAGCGTCAGCGCTACCGAAACCCAGAAGCGCCTGCTTTCATGTTGGTAGGCCAGAAGCTTCGCCTGCTTTTCCCGCTCGCGCGTGCCGGCGTCGACCAGACTGGCGGAAAAACCCGCCTTGGCCACGGCAGCGATCACCGCTGCCGACTCGACGGCACCTTCCAGGCGAACGCGCGCCCGCTCGGCAGCCAGATTGACGTTGGCGCGCATGCCCGGCTGGCGGTTGAGCACCTTTTCCAGGCGCGTTGAACAGGCAGCGCAGGTCATGCCGCCGATGGCGAATTCGACCACCCGTGCATCTGCCGACTCCCCGGCAGGCACCTGATCGGCGACAGGCGAAGAAGAACTCATCAGCAGCGACTCCTATTGACGTATCAACGCCAGCAAACCGTACAGGCCGAAACCAAGCACCAGCAAGCCGGACAATGTCCTGACCACGGGCCGGCGGACAAATTCATTCAATCGCGCAAAAAGTATGCCGGCGAGCAGCAGGTTGGGTAGCGTACCGAGGCCGAAGAGCAACATCAGCAGCGCTCCCCGACTCGCCGAACCAGCCGTCAGCGAACTCGCCAGGGCGCTGTACACAAGGCCGCAGGGCAGCCAACCCCAGAGCAGACCCAGCGGCAGCGCCTGGCCAATCGTGCGCGCCGGCAGGAAACGGCGGGTCAGGGGCTGCAGGCGCCGCCACAGGTGCTGACCGGCGCGCTCGGTGAAGGCCAGCGCACGGGTCACGCCAAGCAGGTAGAGGCCGAGCGCAACGAGCATCAGATTGGCCAGCAGATAGAGCACCAGACGCACCGGCATCTGCCCTTCCAGACTCATGCTGGCCGCCCCCAGCGCCCCGGCGGCGGCACCAGCAGCCGTGTAGGAAAGGATGCGGCCGGCGTTGTAAGCCAGGTGCATGCTCCAGCGGCCGGGCGCCCCCATCGACAGGGCACCGACGATGCCGCCACACATGCCGACACAATGGGTACCGCCGAGCAGGCCGACCAAAAACAGAGCGAGGTAGCCGGAATCAGGCATGAGAGAACGGGATCAGGGCAAAGCGGCGAGTTTAACGCGCCCGCCCCGTCCCCGCACGGACCTCAGATAACCTTGGAGTAACGCGTACGCTGCCGGTCGGCCCTGAGATAGCGGTCGAAAACCATCGAAATGATGCGCACCAGCATGCGTCCGGGCGGCAGCACGGTAATCCAGTCGCGGTCGATGCGCAGCAGGCCAGCCCGTTCCATTTCCTTCATGTCTTCGAGTTCCGACTCGAAGTATTTGTGGAAATCGATCAGGTGCGAACTCTCGATACTCTCGATGGAGAGTTCGAAATGGCACATCAGGGCCTGGATGATGGAGCGGCGCAGAATGTCGTCGGCGGTCAGCTCGATGCCGCGAAACACCGGCAGCATCTGGGTATCCAGCCGATCGTAGTATTCGTCGAGAGTCTTGACGTTCTGGCTGTAGGTCGGACCGACCTTGCTGATCGACGAGATGCCGAAGGACAGCATGTCGCAGTCGGCATAGGTCGAATAGCCCTGGAAATTGCGGTGCAACCGACCCTGCCGCTGGGCCACGGCGAGTTCGTCGTCGGGCTTGGCGAAATGGTCCATGCCGATGAAGACATAGCCGGCTTCGGTCAGTTTCTTGATCGCCAGCGCCAGAATCTGCAGCTTGGTGTCGGCCGACGGCAGGTCGGGCTCGGCAATGCGGCGCTGCGGCTTGAACAGGCTGGGCATGTGCGCATAGTTGTAGATCGACAGGCGCTCGGGATCCATCGCCAGCACGCGTTCGAGGGTCCGGTTGAAGCCCATCACCGACTGGTGCGGCAGGCCGTAGATCAGGTCGACCGAGATCGACTTGAAGCCGTTGGCGCGCGCCGCCTTGATCACATCGAAGGTTTCTTCCTCGGTCTGGACGCGGTTGACCGCGACCTGGACCTTCTCGTCGAAATCCTGGACACCGATGCTCATGCGGTTGAAGCCGAGTTCGCCAAGCAGGGCCACGGTCGCGTAGTCGACCTTGCGCGGATCGACTTCGATCGAGTACTCACCGCCGTCGAGCAGCTTGAAGTGCTTGCGCGTCTCCGCCATCAGCTGGCGCATCTCGTCGTGCGACAGGAAGGTCGGCGTACCGCCACCCCAGTGCAGCTGGATGACTTCGTGCTCGCCGTCGCGGCCTTCCAGCGAGGCGCTCTGCAGGGCCAGCTCCTTGCCCAGGTACTTCAGGTACTTGGCACTGCGCCCATGATCCTTGGTGATGATCTTGTTGCAGGCACAGTAATAGCAGATGGTGTTGCAGAAGGGGATGTGGAAGTATAATGACAGCGGCCGACTGATGCCGCCGATGTTGCGCTTGCCAAGCCAGAGCTTGGCCGCCTCCGAGTCAAAAGCCTCGACGAAGCGATCGGCCGTCGGATAGGAAGTGTAGCGCGGGCCGTTGACATCGAAACGGCGAATGATCTGAGGGTCGAAGACGAGGTTTTCGGTTGAAAAATTCATTGGGCATATCACCTGAAGGTGCACGGATTATGTTCGGATTAGGCCGTTTTTCGGTTGACTTGGATCAAGCCAAAGCAGGTTGCGAATGCCCCGAACAAGCCCGTTGAATCAGGACATTTCGCTATCTTTGATCAAGACAGCGTGTTCAAGTTGCAATCTGCGCGAATTATGCCTGCCCTTCGGCCTCAATCTCGAGGAACTTGAACGGCTCGATGATCTGGTATCGACCCGCCGACGGATCAAGCGGGGTGACCACCTGTATCGCGCCGGCGAAGCTTTCGATTCCATTTTCGCCATCCGCAGCGGTTTCTTCAAAACCGATGTGCTGCTTGAAGATGGCCGCGACCAGGTGACCGGTTTCCAGATGGCCGGCGAACTGCTCGGCCTTGACGGCATCAGCACCGAACACCATACCTGCAACGCCATCGCCCTGGAAGACAGCGAGATCTGCTCGATCCCCTTCTCGCGGCTGGAAAGTCTGTCGCGGGAGATCCACACGCTGCAGCACCATTTCCACAAGGTGATGAGCCGCGAGATCGTCCGCGATCACGGCGTGATGATGCTGCTCGGCACGATGCGCGCCGAGGAGCGGCTGGCCGCCTTCCTGCTCAACCTGTCACAACGGTTCACGGCACGCGGCTTCTCGCACGCCGAGTTCTACCTGCGCATGACGCGCGAGGAAATCGGCTCCTATCTCGGCCTCAAGCTGGAAACCGTGTCGCGTGCCTTCTCGCGCTTCCAGGAGGAAGGCTACATCGCCGTCCAGCAGAAGCACATCCGTATTCTTGATGTGAACGGGCTGAAGGCGCTGATGAATCACCGCGCCTGAACGGCAGCCAAAAAAAAGCGCCCCGAAGGGCGCCAAATTCGGTTGCCGCGCAGGCAACCGACGCGCAAGTCCGGCCAGGCCGGATCAGAAAGAGTGCTTGATGCCCATGTCGAAGCCGCGCGTGCCGGCTCCCAGGATGCCATCGCTGTTGCCCATCGAATTCATCAGATAGCGGGCATTGCCATCGTTCTTGATGGCGGCGTAGTCGACGTACAGTTCGGTACGCTTGGACAGGGCATAACGGGCGCCAACAGACCATTTATCAGCATTGGCATTGCTCAGGGTCTTGTTGCTGACATGGCCATAGGCAGCGAGGAACTTGGCCTTGCCGAACGGGACAGTGGCGCCGATGAACCAGTTGCGCTTGTCGTATTTCTGGCCGGCGCCCAGACCGGGGTCCAGCGCGGCGCCAAGAACGTTGCCGCCGATCAGCGAATTCGCTTCCCCCTTGATCACATCGTAGAGCGCGCCGACCTTGACCACACCGAAATCGTAAGACACGCCCAGGTCGGCGACGTACAGGCGGCTGTTGGAGACACTGACAGCAGTCGTGGTCTCGTAGTTGAGGTCAATGCTCAGCGGACCATTGGCGTAACCCAGGTTGGCCGAGAACAAACGGTCGTCACCATTATTGGCCCCGCAGGTCAGGCCGGCATGCAGGGCACACAGCGCCCCTTCGGCCGCCTGGGTGTTGGTGGCGTGAGCCAGGACCACGGTAAAGCCACTAAAGCTCGGTGAGATGTAGGCGATGGCATTCGAAGCGCGGTCATACTGGGTCGTCATCGACGAGAAATTGCCGACAGAAGAGTTGCCGAACGGGTTGTACTTGCCGAACAGGCCATAGCGGATACCGTCGAGCTGGCCGGCAACGACGGTACCAAAACCGCCGGTGAGACCAACATACTGATGCCCCTTGCCCAGTCCGGCGCCGGCCGTATAGGAGTTGCCCGGGCCGCTGTTCATGTCGGGAGTCAGGACATACTGCAGGTCGAAGATGGCCTTCAGGCCGTTGCCGAGATCCTCGACCCCGCGGAAGCCGAGGTAGCTCTCGGAAGCGTTGCTCTGGAAGTCGGTCTGGGTCTTGCTGTTGTTCACGCCGCCACTACTGCCGTTACGCAGCATGACACCCATGTCGATGTTGCCGTAGATGGTGACATTGGATTGAGCGAATGCCGTGCCGGAAACAGCGGCGGTGATGGCCAAAGCGATGATTTTTTTGTTCACGGAAAGTCTCCATACGTTTTCGTTTATTTCCACTGCCCAGACACCCCGTCCGGGCAGATTCCCCCGACAGCCATCGCGGATGGCATCGATACGGGAACATCGCAAGGCATGCGCCAGCCCTGGCCAGGCTGTCAAAATTCGCCAGAAAGCCTTGTGCCAGCTATGTTTCGTGCCTACCAGGAGATCTCCGAACAGGCCGAGCACATCGCTCCAGGGCGCTCATTTTCTGGACAACTGCTGC
The DNA here is from genome assembly GCA_002345845.1 of Betaproteobacteria bacterium UBA2293. Next base: position 27,649 of record DDWF01000276.1, read on the forward strand.
AACGCTGAGCACACGGGCAACTGAGCAATTGCTCCAGGACAAATAAAAACGCCCGGCCAGGCCGGGCGTTTTCTGGGGAAGGAAGCGATCAGAAGGCGTAGCGCAGGCTGACGCCGGCCAGCCAGTTGCGACCCGGCGCCGATTCGTAATAGCGGCCGTTGCCGTCGCCGACGATGACTGAGCCGACGTAGTCGCGGTCGAACACGTTGTTCAGGCGGAAGAAGCCGTTCAGTTTCAGGTCGCTGACCGTCCGCTCGATGCCCAGGCGCAGGTTGGCGATGGCGTAGCCGGGCGCGGCCTGGGCGCTGTTGGTGTCCTCGACCTGGACCTTGCTGCGGGCGACACCCTCGACTGCTGCGTGAAAACCGCTGGCCGGGTGTTTCCAGGCCAGTTCACCGTACAGCGTCTGGGTCGCAATGCCGGGCAGGCGGTTGCCGGCGGCGACGGTCTTGACCAGGAAAGCCGGCGGTGCGCCGGTGAAGGTGAAGGACTCGTCGTACTTGGCGTCGAGCAGCGTGTATGCCAGGCGAGCGCTGAAATCGCGGGCCCAGCGGCTGTCCAGCGCAAGCTCCAGGCCGCGGCGCGTGGTCGGGCCGGCGTTCTGATAGGCGGTGCGGCCGCCAAGACTGGACAGCACGACCACCTCGTTGTCGGTCTTGACCTGGAACACGGCCACGTCGAGGCGGCTGCTGGCGCCGAGCATGGCCTTCAGGCCGGCTTCGTAATGGGTGCTGTTCGACGGCTCGAGACCGAAGTTAAAGGAGCCGCCGCCACCGGAATAGAACATCTCGTTAAAGGTCGGCGTCTCGAAACCGCGGGCGGCACTGGCATAGACATTGACGGCGTCGGTCAGGCGATACATGGCGGCGACGGTCGGCGTTGTCTTCTCGTAGCTGACATGGCCGCTGTCGTCGCCATTGCTCAGATACTCGTCATCGACCTTGAAGGAGATGCGGCTGTGGCGCAGGCCACCGCTGAAGCTCCAGCGCTCGCCCTGCCACTCGGCCTGGGCGTACTGGTCGAAGCTGGTGACCCTATCTTCTTCCTGGCGCCGCAGATTGCCGCGGACGCCCAGCGTGGTGCCGCGGAAATTCTCGTAGCCGCGCCGGTCGTCGGTCGATTCTTCATAGTCGATGCCGAGCGTCGTCGTCAGCCGGCCACCGGCCAGGTCATAACGGCCGATCCAGCGCCCGGCGAGGCCGCCGAAGTCGCGGTCGAAATCGATGACGCCGCCTGAATGACGCGGATTGCCCTGCGGGCCAACCGGAATCGACTGAAATTGCACCGTCGACCGCTGGCCGCCATAGACGGAAAACTGCACGGCGTGCTCGCCGAAGCGGTGCTCGTAGGTCGCCCCGCCCTGCGTATGTTCGATGGTCTTGCGGGTGTTGAAGGCCAGCGCCGGGTAGTAGCCGCTGCCGGCATCGTAGGCGACGCCCTGGGGATTGGCCTTGAACTCGTCCCAGGTCAGGCCTTGCGGATCGTCGGCCTTCTGCTTGAAGGTATTGGCGATCAGCGTCAGCTTGCCGTCCTGGCTCGGCCGGAAGGTCAGTTTGGCCATCGTCTGGTCGCGCTCGGCAGCGCTGTGATCGCGGTAACCGTCGGTGGAAAAGCGCGAGGCATCGATCAGGTAGCCCATGCCGCCGACTTCGCCCTGGGCGCTGACATCGGCCTTCCAGCTGTCGTAGCTGCCGGCCGAGAAGCTGCCTTCGACGCTCGGCCGGCCCTTGCCATCGGGCGTGAACATCTGGATCACGCCGCCGGCGTGGTTGCCGTAGATGGCCGACAACGGCCCGCGCATCACCTCGATGCGCTCGGCGCGGTCGAGATTGAAGGTTGCCGCCTGCCCCTGGCCGTCCGGCATCGAGGCCGGAATACCGTCGGCAATCAGGCGGATGCCGCGGACGCCGAAGGCCGAACGGGCGCCGAAACCGCGTGAGGAAATCTGCAGGTCCTGGGCGTAGTTCTGGCGGTTCTGCACATTGATGCCGGGCACTGCGGCCAGCGCCTCGGAGACATTGACCTTTGGTTGGGCGGCGCCAAGACGGGCGGCATCAACGACATCGACGGCCGCCGGCAGGTCGAAGGAACTGTGCTCGACGCGACTGCCGGTGACGACCACGGAATCGAGCGTCAGTGCGGCCTCGGCGGCGGCGAGGCCGGGCAAGGCGGCGAGGAGGACGGCGAGGTGCTGGGGACGGGGTTTCATGATCTTCCGTAAGGTGAATGGTGCATCAGACTGAACACAGCCAGCCCTTGTCGCAGGCCATGGCGAAGAAGGCGGCGGCGTCGCGGGCGATGGTCTCCGGCTGGCCGGGAAAGGCGGCGTCGAGTTCGGCGACGATGGCCTCGGCAGTACGCTGGCCATCGCAGCGCTTGAGTATTTCGGCGGCGGCCGGATTGAGTTTGATCAGGCCTTCCGGGTAGAGCAGGATGTGGGCATCCTGGCTGGCTTCCCAGCGGAAGACATAGTGCGGGCTCAGTTGTGGACGGTTCATGGCGGGTTCTCGGCAAGGGGCGGCAGCCGCAGCCGCCGCCCACAGGTCACTCAGCGCACGTAGACGTAGGCGGTGACTTCGAAGCCGAGGCGGATTTCGCAGTAAGCCGGGGTTTGCCAGTTCATCGGGTGTCTCCTTTATGGTGGCGCGGCACCTTGCCGCTCCTGTGACTGATTATTGGCAAACGGCCGAGTTCCGGCGCCCGGCCTTTCGCCAAAGAAGCCTCATGAAAATCATGAGACCTTGGCCATCGGCGTGTACGCGCCCCACCCTTCGATGTGCACCGGGCAGTAGGCGAGCAGCATCGAATCGAGCATAGCCCACAGCAGGTCGAGCTTGAATTGCAGGATGTCGAGCACCCGCTCCTGTTGCTCGCGGGTGGTGAAATGACCGAGGGTGACGCGCAGGCCGTTGATCACATCGCGCGGCGCCTCGGTCAGGCGGCGCTGGAAATAGTCGTAGCCCTCCGGCTCGATCCACGGGTAATGCGTCGGCCAGTGGTCGAGGCGCGATTTGTGGATGGTCGGCGCGAACAGCTCGGTCAGCGACGAGGCAGCCGCTTCCTGCCAGTGGCTGCGGCGGGCGAAGTTGATGTAGGCATCGACGGCAAAACGCACGCCGGGCAGCACCAGTTCCTGCGAGATGATCTGCTCGCGGGAGAGGCCGACCGCCTCGCCGAGGCGAATCCAGGCCTCGATGCCGCCGGCCTCGCCGCCGTAGCCGTCGTGGTCGAGGATGCGCTGCACCCAGTGGCGGCGCACCTCGCGCTCCGGACAGTTGGCCATGATCGCTGCGTCCTTGATCGGGATGCTGACCTGATAGTAATAGCGGTTGGCCACCCAGGCCTGCAACTGCTCACGGCTGCATTTGCCCTCGTGCATCATCACCTGGAAGGGATGGTGGATGTGGTAGCTGACGCTCTTGGCGCGCAGCTTGGCTTCGAATTCCTCGGGCGTCCACGCCTGCAGTTCGTCCATTTTCATGTGTTGTCTCCGGTGTCGATCAGCATCCCGTCGAAGGCCAGTTCGATGCCGGCGCGCGTCAGTTCGGCGCGTTCCGGCGAGTCTTCGTCGAGGATGGGGTTGGTGTTGTTGATGTGGATCAGCACCTTGCGCGGCTTGGCGTAGCGGCCGAGCAAGGCGATCATGCCGTCCGCCCCGGACTGCGGCAGGTGGCCGATATCGCGTGCAGTCTTGGTCGACAGGCCGAGGCGGATCATCTCGTCGTCGGTCCAGAAAGTGCCGTCGAGCAGCAGGCAATCGGCCTCGGCCAGCCAGGGCTCGAGGTGCGGCTCCATGGCGCCGAAGCCAGGCGCATAAAACACCTTGCGGCCGCTCGCCACGTCTTCGATCAGCACGCCGATGTTGTCGCCGGGATGCGGATCATCGCGGTGCGGCGAATACGGCGGCGCGTTGCTGGTCAGCGGCACCGGCGTGAACATCAGCCCCGCCGCCCCGGGAACGATGAAGGGCGACGGCGGCAAGGCCTTTACCGGCTGCCAGCGCACGGTGCAGAAGTGGGACAAGACGTTGAAGATCGGATTGCCGGTGCTCAGGTCTTCACGCACCTGCGGCGTGCACCAGACGTCGAGCGGCTTGCCCTCACGCAGCATGAAGAGGCCGGTAGTGTGGTCGATCTGGGCGTCGATCAGCACCACGCCAACGATGCCCGTATCGCGCAGGCCGCGCCCAGGCTGCAGCGCCGGGTTGGCGCGGATCTGCGTCAGGATGTCGGGCGAGGCGTTGAACAGCACCCAGTCGACACCAGTGGCGCTGACCGCAATCGACGACTGGGTACGCGGCACGGCCCGCACGCTGCCGTCCCGCACGCCGGCGCAGTTGCGGCAGTTGCAGTTCCATTGCGGAAAACCGCCGCCGGCGGCAGACCCGAGCACAAGTATCTGCATGCTCCGCCCCTCAGCCGAGGAAGGCGGTGGACACCGCCCCCGCCCAGCGCTTGACTAGCGGCTTGTGGAAGCGCAGCGGCTGGCCGGCATGGGCCACCGCCGCCTGCACCAGATGATGATGCGGCGAACGGCTGCACGCCGGATCGGTCGCCCCGGCATCGCCGGTCAGCAGCAAGGCCTGGCAACGGCAACCGCCGAAATCCTTCTCCTTGTCGCCGCACGAGTTGCACGGCTCGGGCAGCCAGTCCAGGCCGCGGTACTTGCGGAACAGCGGCGACTCGTCCCAGATCCAGGCCAGCGGTCGGTCGCGCACCGAAACGAATTCGAGGCCTGGAATCACCCGCGCCTCCAGGCAAGGCAAAGCCACGCCATCTGGCGTCAGGGTCAGGTGAATGGCGCCCCAGCCGTTCATGCAGGCCTTGGGGCGGCCCTCGTAGTAATCGGGGATGACGAAATAGATGCGCATCCGCTCGCCCATCCGTTGGCGCCAGCGCTGCACCGTCGCTTCGGCGGCGCGCAGTTCGGCCAGGCTCGGCATCAGCTCGTCGCGATTCAACAGCGCCCAGTGGTAATACTGGATGTTGGCCAGCTCGACATACTCGATGCCCAGCTCGTCAGCCCAGGCCAGCAGCGCCTCGATCTCGCCGAGATTCTGGCGGAACAGCGGCACATTGAGGACCATCGGGAAACCATGCGCCTTGATCATCCGCGCCGCCGCCAGCTTCGCCGCGTGCGCCTTGGCGCCGACCAGGGTATCGGTCAACGCCGGCTGCATGGTCTGCATCGACAACTGCACCTGCTTCAGACCGGCCGCCTTCAAGGCAATCAGCCGCTCCTCGGTCAGACCGATGCCGGAAGTGATCAGGTTGGTGTAGAAACCGATGCTGTCGGCGTAGGCGACCAGTTCCTCGAGATCATCGCGGAGCAAGGGTTCGCCACCCGTGAAGCCAAGCTGCAGCGCGCCCAGATCGCGCGCCTCCTTCAGCGCCTGCTTCCACGCCCCCGTCGCCAACTCGCGCGCCGCGTAATCGGCAAAATCAAGCGGGTTGCTGCACCACGAACACTTCAGCGGACAGCGGTAGGTCAACTCCGCCGACACCCACAACGGCTTGCCCTGGCCGGACAGGCTGGGCGCAGATTGATCGGGAGCCATGGCATTCCTTTCACCAACAACAATGCGATGAGGCATTGTTGGCCAGCGCGAAAAACCCCGCGCCGGGGAAATCGGGAAAGGAGGCTAGCGATTTTCAGGAGGGAGAAAGATGCCCGTCGCCTCGCGCGTTTGTCTCCGGGTTTCTACAGTCAAGCCACCCTCGGACCTTGCCCATGCCGTCGGCTAGTGGTTATGATCAATTCATGACAAATAAATTTCTTCAGCTTCACTGGGAAGTTGCACCGCCCACTACATCGCGCCCATCTTGGGCGCACAGACCCCAGTCAAGGCGCGGCCTTCGGTCGCAGGGACGTCCGGCAAGCAGGCTGCCCTTACCTCGTTAGGCAAGCACAGGAGGCACGCATGAGTACATTTCACAAACTCTGGGAAAACCACCCGACAGGGGAATTTCCTTGCTCTACTGACGGGAAAAAGAACTTCACCGACCAGTGCGCGATTCGCATGGGGGAGTGTTTCGAGAAAGCGGGCATTAGCACAAAGGGCTGGCCGGTTCGTCGTTGCTGGCATCACAAGGGCACAGGAAGTCACATTCTAGCCGCCGAAGAGTTGGCGAACGCCTTGACGCGCGTTGTTGTTCCTGGAATGAAGAAAGTCGAGAAATACTCGGGAACAGAAGACTTCGAAAAGATCAAGAACCGCAAAGGTGTAATCTTCTTCAAAAATTTCTACGGCCCAGGCATGCAGGGTGACCATATAGACCTTTGGAATGGTTGGCGACTTTCTTCTTTAACTTCAGTTATTAGCATCTATACCCCCTGGGGCAGTCAGTATGACAAAGGTTCAATCTGGTTCTGGGAAATAGCGTAATCATGGTCTCAAGAACGCTCGTTTGTATTCCTGCCATAGCGCTTGGCCTTTACGGCGCGTGGTGGGCATCATCGCTTGCACATTTTTTCTATCTTGAAAAGGTGAATAGCTTCGACGATTTATCCACATTCATGCTCATGTGGTTTGCGGTCGCCGCAGTGGTTTTTTGTCCGTTGCTTTGCTGGAGCTTCCTCAAAGTTTTAAAACGCATGCGAAAGAGCCGCGATGCTTAACGAATAAGGTTAGATCTTGATGAAATTCAAGTCAGAGACGTCTTCCATTTCAATACCCAAATATCTCTGATCCCTTTAGCTCGGAGAACAAGATGAGCATTGACCCAAGTATCGATGGCGCTATGCATCTGTGTCACTCGCTACGTGGCACAAACCTGAGGACGAGATCCGCTGATGAAGTACGCGACCAGATCAATGCCTTGCTTGCGAAGCAGATGATCCTTGGCGTAACCCGATCTGTGGGGCAGGTCTGGTATCGCTGTCGAAAATGCGATGCCCCGGATGGGTTCTCAAACCTTAATGAACTGATTTACCCCAAGGGCGGACATGCCTCTTATGGAAGAGCAAGCTTGCCAAAACGCGATGTTCTGTACGCTTCATGGAACATGAGAACCGCAATGGAAGAAACGTCTATGGAGGTCGGTGATGTACTGCAGGTCATCGCACTACGTCCAATTGAAGGGATCGAAGTCCCATGCCACATTGTTGGCGAGTATCAAAGCGTCCTAAATTCGGGGCGCTCTCTAATCAGCTCGAAGCTAACCGAAGACGCTGTCTGGAAGTTTCTGAACGAACATCCAGAGAGAGAAGCATTGACGTTGCTGGTTGATTCGTTCGTCGCGGAGCAATATCGACAAGTTGTGAAGCATCCCACGGAGTACAAGTTCACTGCGCTATACGCAGACTTGGTTTGCGGTGAAGAGCTCGGGCTCATGTACCCGAGCGTTGCTGCCAATCACGGTATCAACTTGGCCGTGTCTGGAAAGATGTTTGACGCCGTGTTTGAGGTTCTCTTCACAGAGGTGTTCAAGATTGAGAAATATTTTGGCTATGGCGTGTACGAGCGGAAACTCATTCGAGCTTCGTGCGATTTTGAAGAGGACGGCACAATCCAATGGAACTCTCCGAAAGGGTTCGTTTATGAATTTAGCCTCGGAAGCGGTATGAGGATTGACGACTCTTTCAGAGGGTGGCGCCCGCCGCAGGCCGCCAATACGTCGCAGTCCAGCGCCTAACGTTGGCCAACCTGTTGTTCGAGATGAACACTTAGCGGCGCATGCGGTTGTCCCGCGCTGGCCAGTGCTTCTGAGATCAAGAAAGCAAAAACCGGCGTCAAACAGCCACCCCGATTATCGCGAAAGCAATGCCAGGCTCGACGGTGCGCCGAGATCGCCGTGCTTCCTTTCTGGAAGAAGCCAGCCGCTTATGCCCTCCAGGCAATGCGGGTGGTCGGGGCGGTGTTCATCTTGAGCGGCATTTTCGACTTGTCCATTGACACCGCTCTCATCGGGTTTTGCGTCATCCTCGCCGCCGAAATCTTGTTCAGCCTGCTCAAGGGGCGGCCGTATGGTTGGGAGGACCGCTAACTCACCGCACATTCCGCCACCCAGCCCAGCGCCTTGATGCAGGCGCGGGCGATCGGGGCTGAGAGGCCGCCGTGGCCGGCGCCGGCGATGGGTAGCCAGGTGGCTTCGGGCCAGGCGCGGTGCAGTTTTTCAGCGACTTGCGGCGGACAGACCGGGTCGGCCAGGCCCTGGACGATGGTGGCCGGCAGGTGGCGCAGGCGTTCGACGCCGGCCAGCAGTTGGCCGGGGGGCAAGAAGCATTGGTGCGTCAGGTAGTGCATCTGGATGCGTGCCTTGGCCAGTTGCACGGCGTCGGGCGGTGCGCTCAGCGGCGCTTCATCCATCAGGGCGCGTTCGTAATCGAGCCAGGCACGGGCGGCTGGTGTGGCGGTGGCCGGATCGTCGGCGAGGATGCGGCGGGCGTAGGCGCTGAGCAGGTCGGCCTGCTCGCCGGCCGGCATGGCAGCGGCGAAGGCCTGCCAGGCGGCGGGCGCGGCGCCGTGGCTGCCCTGGACGTAGGCACGGATTTCGGCGGCGGAGCCGAGAAAGATGCCGCGCAGCACCAGACCGCGAACACTTTCCGGATAGGTCTGGGCATAGGCCAGGGCGAGCAGGCTGCCCCAGGAGCCGCCGAAGACGATCCAGCCGGGGATGCCCAGCGCCTCGCGCAGGTATTCGAGGTCGGCGACCAGATGCGCCGTGGTGTTGGCCTGCAGGCTGCCGAGCGGCCGGCTGCGGCCACTACCGCGCTGGTCGAAGAGGACGGCGTGATAGCGCTCGGGATCGAACAGCCGGCGCTGGCCGGCCGAACAGCCACTGCCCGGGCCGCCGTGCAGGAACAGCACGGGCAGGCCGTAAGGGGCGGCGCATTCCTCGACATACACCAGATGCCCGTCGCCGACCGCCATCTGCCGGGCATAACGCGGCCGGCTGGCGGGGAATAGCGGATCGACTGCCAATCAGGCCTCAAGCAGTCCGTTGCGCACGGCGACCAGGGTCAGTTCGGCGGCGTTCTGCACATTGAGCTTCTGCTTGATGTGATAGAGGTGGGTGCCGACTGTGGATGGGCTGAGGCAGAAGTCGCTGGCCACGTCGTTGACTGAACGCCCTTCGGCCAGCTTGAGGAACACCGCCAGTTCCTTTTCGGTCAGCGTCCCGACCGGGTTGGCCGAGCCGGACAGCTGGGCCAGCGCCACGGTCTGCGCCAGTTCCGGGTCGAGGTAGCGGCGACCGCTGGCCACCTGGCCGACGGCGCGCAGAAACTCTGCCGGATCGGCGCGCTTGCACAGGTAGCCGCTGGCGCCGAGGCGCAGGGCGCGCACCGGCACGATGTCGTCCTGGTGCGCCGAGAGCATCAGCACCCTGGCCTTCGGCTCCCAGACGAGCAGCCGCTCCAGCGCCGCCAGGCCGCCGATGCCGGGCATCGAAACATCCATCACGAGGAGGTCGGGCGTGGTGTCGGCATAGCGGCGGATAGCGCTTTCGCCGCTGTCGGCCTCATCGACGACGACCGCCCCGGCACCTTCGAGCAGCAGGCGGAAACCGAGGCGGACGACGGCGTGATCGTCGGCCAGCAGGACCCGGACATCTTGCAGAGTGTGGTTCATGAAATTTCCTCGGTTGTCGGCTGTTCCGGCAGGCGGGCGAGCAGGCCGAAGCCGCTGNNAGCCGCTGCCCGGGTTGGTGAATGCGAGCGTCCCGCCGCAATCGGCGACGCGTTCGGCCATGCCGGCCAGGCCGAAGCCGCAGCCGGCCGCGGCCGAGGGCCGACCGTCACGGCCACGGCCGTTGTCAGTCAAGCTGATCTGCAGCTCGCCGGCGTGCCGTGTCAGCGACAGCTCGACACGGCTGGCCCCGGCATGGCGGACGACATTGGTCAGCCCTTCCTGGACGATGCGTAGCGCGGTCTGCGCCAGTTCGTCGGCCAGCGGCGCAGCGCCGAGGCACAGCGTCGCCTGCAGCACGATATCCGGGTGTTGCCGGCGCCAGGCGGCCAGCCGCTGCTCGAGGAGACCGCCGAAGCCGGCCCCGGGCAGCGGCCGCAGACGGTGCAGGATGGCCTTGACGCCATCCTGCATCTCGCCGGTCACCGCAACGATGCTTTGCGCCGGGCTGAACAGGGCCGGCTGGTCGGCGGAGCGCTGGACGATGGCGCCGGCCAGCGCGCGCACGGCGGTGATGCCCTGGGCCAGTTCGTCGTGCAGTTCACGGGCGATCTGGCGGCGCTCGTCTTCCAGCCGCGCCTGCATCCGGTGCGCCAGTTCATGCTCGGTTTCCAGGCGGACGTTGTCGTCGACGGCCACCTGCAGGCGGTCGGCCATGCCGTTGAAGGCGCTCGACAGGCGCGCCAGTTCCGCCGTCGCGAACACCGGCAGGCGGGTGTCGAAGCGGCCGCGGCCAGTCCGTTCGAGGGCCTGCATGACCAGGCCGAGCGGGCGCAAGGCCAGGGCCAGCGCCTGTCGGGTGGCGACGAACAGCAGCCCGAGCAGGGCCAGCGCCCAGCCGGCCAGGGCGCGCAGATCGTCCCAGGCGTCGATCAGCGCCCGCGAGGCATCCGGCTGCAGCACCAGGCGTAGCTCGCCGACGACCAGCTGGCGCGCCATCAGCTGCGGCTGCAACAGCCCGGCGAACCACGCCGGCACGCTGCGCCCGGCCTTGTAGGTCGGCGGCGGCGAGCGGTAGAGCAGGCTGCCGTCGGCGGCGATGACCTGCAGTTCGTTGGCGCGGATGCGGCCGAGCGGGCGGACCACGGCCAGCAGCCGTTCGGCCGGCGCCGCCTGCAGTTCGCCAGCGAGCACCGTCAGCCACTGTTCGGAGACCCGACTGGCCGCCTCGACTTCCTCGTGGATGCCCTGCCGCGCGCCGTGCAGCCAGATGCCGGCGAGCACCAGCAGCAGGCTGGCAGCCAGCCCGGTGAGGACGAGGCCGATACGGGAATACAGGCTGAGGCGGCGGCGCATGGTCAGTGGCCGAAGCTGTCGCGCACGGCGAGCGGAGCGGCGCCCTGGGCGAGCGTGAGGAGCGTCGGTTGCGGGAAAGGCTTCATGGTGTCTCGCTTCATGTTGTTTTATTGAGCTTGTAGGTGATCGGCACGACGACCTGGATTTCGTTGTCCTCCAGCCCCGCGGGCAGTGGCGGCAGGCTGCCCAGATCGGCGAGCAGGGCCAGGGCGTGCTGGTCGAGGACGGCGAAGCCGCTCGAGTGCTCGAGCGCCACCGCCAGCAGGTTGCCTTTGCGGGCCACCCGCAGACGCAACCGGACTTCGCCCTCCCAGCCGCGCAGCGCGGCGATGCGCGGATAGTCCTGCTGACCGGCGAACAGTTCGCCGAGGCGGCGACGGTAGGCGGCCAGCAGATCGGCAGACGCGGCGGCGGGCTGGACGACCGGCGGCACGGTGACCACGGGTGCGGCGGCCGGAGCCGGGAGGTCTGCCGGGGCAGCCGTTTCGCTCGCGACAGCGCTTGCCGGGGCCGGCGTGCTGGCCGGCCCGGCAGTCTTTAGCAGCCGCGGAGACGGCCGGGCCTCCGCGACTGCCGGCGACTGCCGGACCTTCTGCGGCAGCGCCGCCGGCGCCGGGGCGGCGGCAGGCGCTGCGGATTCGGCCAGTGGCGGCAGGCGCAGCGTCGCCAGTAGCGGCGGCAACGGCGGCGTCGCCGACGGGTGCGCCCCGGCCAGCGCCAGCAGGCAGCCATGCAGCAGCAGCGAGAGCAGCGCCAGCACGGCGAAGCGGCGATCCACCGCCGGCGTCGGCACGTAGAGGCGCAGGCCCGCAGCCATCATCTCAGCGCCCCGCTCCGAAGACTTCCTGCTCGATGGCGGGAAACAGGTGGCCGACCGAACGCCGATACTCGCTGGCGGCCACCGGCAAGGCGGCGAACTCGGCGGGGAGCGGCCGGACGAGCGCCTCATTCATGTCCAGCCCGTCGCCGGCGGAGCGCCGCAGGGCGCCTTCCAGCCAGCTCAGCCAGGCGCGCGTCTGGCGCAGCGGCGCCGCATCGCGGGTGACCGGGCCGTGCCCGGGAACGATGGCGGCAAAACCGGGTTCGCGGGTGATCGCCTCCAGCCGCTCAAGCGCCGCCAGCCAGCGCCCGAGATCAGCGTGCGGCGTCGTCGGGGCGCGCTGGAAGAAGGCCAGGTCACCGGCGAAGAGCACGCCACTGGCTTCGTCGTAGATGGCCAGGTCAGCGCCGGTGTGGCCGTCGAGGGCGAGCAGGCGCAGCCGGCGGCCGGCGATCTCGGTGGTGCCGGCGGCCAGCGCCCGCTGCGGCACGCGCACTTCGGTGCCTTTCATCCAGTCGCCGGTCAGGCGGAACAGGTTTTCGGCGAAGGCGTTGCCCTCGCTGGCAATGCCCTCGATGGTCGCCGGCAGCGCCGCCAGCGGCACGCCGGTGAAGGCCTGGTTGCCGAGGAAATGGTCGGGATGGTGATGGGTGTTGATGACCAGTGCTGGCGCCTGCGTCGTGACCGCGGCGATGGCCTGACGCATCTGCTCGCCATAGCGCCGCGAGGGGCCACTGTCGATGACGATGACGCCGCCCGGGGCGACGATGAAACCGGTATTGACGATGTTGCCGCCGTTGGCCGGGGTGAAATCCTCGGTCTTGCCGATGAAGGCGTAGACATCGCCGGCAATGCGCTGCGCCCGCAGGCCGTAGTCGAATTCACCGGCCGTGGCGACACCGGCAACAAACATCAGCAGGCTGATCAGGCTGCGCTTCATGGGGCGATCCGTGCCGTGAAGGTATTACCGTTGTTGTCGCGGCCGCGGGCTTCGACCGGGCCGGCGACAGCACCGCGCTGCAGCGTGAATACCGGGTTCTCGCTGACCGGCTCGGCGGTCTGCAGGCGCATCAGGCGCTGGCCGGCGGCATCGTGGAATTCGATGGTTTCCAGATGGAAGGCGGGAATGCCGGCGACCAGGCCGGTATCCATCGGGTGCTCTATACGCAGGCGGACGCGGCCGGCCTGTGCCCCCGCCGACCATTGCCGGCCGCTCACCAGGTTCAGGCGCGACTGCCAGTCCTTGCTGGCCGAGCCGGCGGTGGGGGCGCTGCAACCGCCGCCGACGGTATTCACCCAGGTGCCACCGACATGCCAGATGCCGTCGCTGGTACGCACCGCGGCACGCACCGGCGTCGACTGTTGCAGCTTGACGCGAAAGCCAAGGTAGGCCGGCGCTGCGTCGGGATAGAAACGCAGCACTTCGACGATCGGATTGAAATCGGCGAAGACGATCACTTCGACGACCTTGCCCAGACCGGTGGCATCGACGGTGACCGGCACCTGCAGCGGGTTCTCGGCGGTCGCCGGAGCGCTCACCTTGACCCTTGGATCGAACAGCATCGGCGCCCCGGCCAGGATGGTGCGCTGCATGTCGGCCCAGCGCGCCGAGGCCAGCGGGTCGCCACTATCCTGCAGGGCGGCAGCTTCCGCTACCGGCATCAGGGCCGCCAGGGCAATGGCGGCGATGGTCATCGGGAACTTCATGTCTCACTCCTGGCGCCCTTGTGGGCTGTTTGCCTGGAGAGTCTGCAAGGCCCGTGCCAAAACCCGTGACCGCCCGCGAAGCCGCTGCCGGGCGCACCGCGCCGGGGGGCACCGTTTGCTGCAGCGGTCACGCAACAGTTCGCCTGTGCAAGTTTGGAGCAGCTGTGTTCATTTGCAGCAGCCGGCGGAACGCCTCGCCGATCGGCCGCCGCGGCCAGCGAACCGCCGGCCGGCCCTGACAGGAGGCGGCCGGCGGGGCATTCCCCGGCGATGGCACAGGGCTTGCAGACTGCCTTGATCGCTGGGGGCCGATTCAGGGAATGCAGGGCGGCCGCCGCGATGTTCCGTATCCCGCGTTCGGCGCCGGCTCGCTGCCGGCCGACGCGGCATTCACGCATAACCAAGGAGACAATCCATGCACAGTCATATCCTTCCCCAGCGTCGCTTCGGCCTCGCCCTGGCCGTCGCGCTGGCCTTCGCCGGCAGCCCGGCCAGCGCCGAGGTCACCGACGCCGACATCCTCAACGATGCCAAGACCACCGGCGATGTCGTCAGCTTCGGCCTCGGCACCCAGGGCCAGCGCTTCAGCCCGATGACCGCGATCAACACCAAGACGGTGAAGAACCTGGTCCCGGCCTGGTCGATGTCCTTCGGCGGCGAGAAGCAGCGCGGCCAGGAATCGCAGCCGGTGATCCACAACGGCAAGATGTTCGTCACCGCCTCCTACAGCCGCCTGTTCGCCTTCGACGCGAAGAGCGGCAAGAAGCTGTGGAAATACGAGCACCGCCTGCCCGACGGCATCATGCCCTGCTGCGACGTGATCAACCGCGGCGCCGCGCTGTACGGCAACCTGGTCATCTTCGCCACGCTCGACGCCCAGCTGGTGGCGCTGAACCAGGATACCGGCAAGGTCGTCTGGAAGGAAAAGCTCGGCGACTACGCCGCCGGCTACTCGGCCACCGCCGCCCCGATCGTTGCCAAGGGCAAGCTGATCACCGGCGTCTCCGGCGGCGAATTCGGTGCCGTCGGCCGCATCGACGCGCGCAATCCGCTGACCGGCAAGCTGATCTGGACCCGGCCGACGGTCGAAGGCCACATGGGCTACACCTACGACAAGGACGGCAAGGAGATCGAAAACGGCATCTCCGGCACGCTCAACGCCACCTGGACCGGTGACCTGTGGAAGACCGGCGGCGCCGCCACCTGGAACGGCGCCACCTACGATCCGGAGACCAACCTGATCTTCGCCGGCACCGGCAACCCGGCCCCGTGGAACAGCCACCTGCGCCCCGGCGACAACCTGTTCTCCTCGTCTACCGTCGCCATCGACGCCGACACCGGCAAGATCACCTGGCACTACCAGAACACCCCGCACGACGGCTGGGACTTCGACGGCGTCAATGAATTCGTCTCCTTCGACTACAAGGATCCGAAGAGCGGCAAGTTGATCAAGGCTGGCGGCAAGGCCGACCGCAACGGCTTCTTCTTCGTCAACGACCGGACCAACGGCAAGCTGCTGAACGTCTTCCCCTTCGTGAACAAGATCACCTGGGCGAGCGGCTTCAACATGGAAACCGGCCGGCCGAACTACATCGAGGAAGGCCGTCCGGGCGACCCGGCGCAGGGTGCCGACGGCAAGAAGGGCAAGGTCGTCTTCTCGGCCCCGTCCTTCCTCGGCGGCAAGAACCAGCAGCAGATGGCCTACAGCCCGCAGACCGGCCTCTTCTACATACCGGCCAACGAGTGGTCGATGGACATCTGGAACGAGCCGGTGTCCTACAAGAAGGGCGCCGCTTACCTGGGCGCCGGCTTCACCATCAAGGCCATCCACGATGACTATATCGGCGTACTGCGTGCGGTCGATCCGGCCACCGGCAAGATCGTCTGGGAAAACAAGAACTACGCCCCGCTCTGGGGTGGTGTCCTGACCACGGCCGGCGGCCTGATCTTCTACGGTACGCCGGAAGGCTACCTGAAGGGCGTCGACGCCAAGACCGGCAAGGAACTGTGGTCCTTCCAGACCGGCACCGGCATCGTCGCGCCACCGGTCAGCTGGGAACAGGATGGCGAGCAGATGATCGCCGTCACCACCGGCTGGGGCGGCGCCGTGCCGCTGTGGGGTGGTGACGTTGCCAAGCGCGTGAACTTCCTCGAACAGGGCGGTTCGGTGTGGGTGTTCAAGCTGCACAAGGGCTGAAAGTAGCGAAGACCGGGCGCCTCGGCGCCCGGCAACAACGGCGCGTCGGCTTTGGCCCACGCGCCTTTTTTTTGGCCGACCGGCCCGGTACGAAACCTGCTGAGGAATGGGCATTGGCAATCGACGAGGCTACGCATGGATCTCCGAAGAAGACTGGTCGGCTACCTGGGCGCCCTGCTTGGCGGGCTGCTGCTGATGGCCATGCTGATCAACCTGCACTCGCTGCGCACCGACATCGAAGCCGAAGTCGGCGCCTCGGAGCGTCTGGTCGGCGTGCTGCTGGCGGCTGGCCTGCTGGAACCCGGCTTGCCGCCAGCGGCGGCCAGCCAGCGCCTGCGCGCCGTGGTCGCCAGCGGTGAACTGCGCCATCTGAGCATCACCCTGGACGAGACGCCGCCGCTCAATCCGCCGACGCTCGCTGGCCGCCTGGCCGGCTGGCTCGGCGTCGCGGTCAGTGATGAACGTCGGCAGCTCATCCGCCTCGGCGGTCAGAGCCTGCACATCGCCCCCAATCCGGCCTCCGAAATCGAGGAGCGACTGGGCGACACTGTTCGACTTTGCATCACCCTGTTGCTCTTTTCTGGAGCAACTCTGCTCGTCGCCTGGTGGGCGGCGGACCGGGCACTGGCACCGGTGCGCGAACTGGAGGCCGGTTTGCAGCGCCTGTCCCGTGGCGAAACCGAGGCGGCGCTACCGCCGTTCGCCCTGCGCGAGTTTCGCCGCGTGGCCGGGGCCATTGACCAACTGGCGGGCACCCTGGGTGCGGCGAGAGATGCCCAGCGTCAGCTGGCACGCCAGTTGATCGCCGTCCAGGAGGAGGAGCGCCGGGTACTGGCAAGGGATTTGCATGATGAGATGGGGCAAACGCTGACGGCGATCGGGGTCACCGCCGCCTATCTGGAGCGTAATGCCGATCGGCTTGCGGCCCCCCAGATCAGCGAATGCGGTGCCGACCTGCGGCGCGATGTACGCACCAGCGGTGAGCAGTTGCGCGCCATGCTGAAACGTCTGCGTCCGCATGGTCTGGACGCCGGCGCCCTGGTCGGCGCCTTGCGCGAGTTGATCGCCGGCTGGCAGCAGCGCTCGGCGGATATCGAATTCCGCCTGCTCGCCCCGGCCGAGCTGCCGGCCGTGGGCGAGGCGGCCGCTTTGGCGCTGTACCGCGTGGTCCAGGAGGCCCTGACCAATGTCGTGCGGCATAGCGGGGCGCAGCACTGCCGGATCAGTATCGAGGTGACAGCGACGGCGTTGCAATTGAGCGTCAGCGACGACGGGCGGGGCCTGCCGAGCAGTGGTGCGCCGCGACGCGGCGGGCTGCTCGGCATGGAAGAAAGAGTGGCGATGGTGGGCGGCAGCCTGACCATCAGCAACGGCGCGGACGGTCTGAGCGTGCAGGTCAGCCTGCCGCTGGCCGAAGAACAAGGACAGGAGGAGAGACCATGATTCGCATCATTCTGATCGACGACCATGCGGTCGTCAGGAACGGCTACCGGCGCCTGCTCGACGCCGAACCCGGCTTGCAGGTGGTCGGCGAAGCGGCCAGCGCCGACGAAGCCAACGCCCTCGCCCTGCGCTGCCCGGCTGACGTCGCCCTGGTTGACCTCAGCCTGCGCGGCAGCAGCGGCATCGAAGCCATCCGCGGCATGCTCGCCCGGCAGCCCGGGCTGAAGGTGCTGGTGCTCTCCATGCACGATGGGGCCGGCCATATCACCCAGGCCCTGCGCAGCGGCGCCATGGGCTACCTGACCAAGTATTGCGAACCGGGCGACGTGATCAACGGCATCCGCCGGATCGCCGCCGGGAAACGCGTCTTCTCGCCGGAAATCGCCCAGGTGCTGGCTGAACAGGCGGTCGATGGCGACGGCGCCCTGTCGCATCTGACCCCGCGTGAATTCGAGGTACTGCGCATGCTGGTTCATGGCGAGTCGACCAGCGGCATTGCCAGCACCATGCACCTCAGCCCGAAGACGGTGCTCAACTATCTCACCCTGATCCGTCAGAAGCTCGACGCCGACAACGATTTCAAACTGCTCCACCTGGCAGCGCGACATGGCCTGGTGGACATCAACCACGCATTGGGTGCCTGAGCGCCCCTGCCCTTTTAATAATGACTGGAGACTTTCGATGAACCAAACCTTCAAATCCGGCGTCGCCGGCCTGCTCATGCTCGCCATCAGCGCGCTGAGCGGCGCCGCCGAGCACGCCACCCCGCGCGAAGCGCGTGCCCTCTTCGAGCAGGCGGTCAAATACCTGCAGGCCAACGGCCCGGCCAAGGCCTGGGCGGCCTTCAACGATCGCCAGGGGCCGTTCGTCAAAAAGGATCTCTACGTCTACGTGATCGACCGCCAGGGCACCTATGTCGCCAACGGCGCCGCCCCGGACAGCCTGATCGGCCTGAAGGTGCTGGACAGCGTCGATGCTGCCGGCCACCCGCTGTTCCGCGAAATGATCGCGGTCACCGAGAAACAGCAGGAAGCACGCATCGGCTACGTCTGGCTCAATCGCCAGAGCAACCGCGTCGAACCCAAGCACGCCTGGCTGCACCGCCAGGGCGACTACATTCTTGGTGTCGGCTACTACGCCGTGCGCTCCACTGCCGAGGATGCCCGCAAGTTGCTCGACGCCGCCAGCGCCCAGGTCAAGAGCCAGGGCATGAGCAAGGCCCTGGCCAGCTTCAACGATCCGCGCGGCCCCTTCGTCCACGACGACCTGTACGTCTTCGCCGTCAATCTCGCCAGCGGCAAGTTCGAAGCCCACGGCATGAACCCGAAATGGACCGGCACCGAGGCCAGCGATCTGCACGACGTCGAAGGCCGCCCATTGGTCAGGGAAATGCTGGAACTGGCCAAGGCCAAGGGCGAAGGCACCGTCGACTACGTCTGGCGCAACCCGGTGACCAATGCCGTGGAAAAGAAGCGCACTTTCATCCGCCGCGAGAACGGCAGCCTGATCGGGGTCGGTTTCTACCGCGAATAACTGCTGCCGGCGCGCCGGGACAGCAGCGGCGCCAGGACGCGTTCGAGGTCGGCGAAGCTGATCGGCTTGGCCAGAAAATCGTCCATTCCCGCGGCCATGCAGGCGGCGCGGTCAGCGGCGAAAACGTTGGCGGTGAGCGCGATGATCGGCACATGCTTGCCGGTTTCCCGCTCCTGCTGGCGGATGGCGCGCGTCGCCGCGAGGCCGTCCATCAACGGCATCTGCACGTCCATCAGGATGGCGTCGAAGCTCTCGTGACGGAGCAGGGTCAGCGCATCGACGCCATCGCCGGCAAGGATCACGACGAAGCCTTCGCTTTCCAGCATGCTGGCCGTCACCAACTGGTTGATGGCATTGTCTTCGACGAGCAGGATGCGTGGCGGGTGCTCGGCCGCCGGCTGCACCGCGAATTCCGGCTCGACGACCGCAGCCACCAGCGGCTCACCACTGGCCTCCGCGAGCGCGGCACTGCCGACCCGTTGCGGCACGCACAGGGTGAAGCAACTGCCCGCCCCTGGCGCACTTTGCAGACTGAGCGTGCCCTGCATGGCGGTCGCCAGACGCCGGCAAATGGCCAGGCCGAGGCCAGTGCCGCCGTAACTGCGCGAATGCGAGCCATCAGCCTGGACGAAGGCCTGGAAGATCTGCTCCTGCTTGTCTGCCGGAATGCCGATGCCGGTATCGCTGACGGCCAGGCAGAACATGGATTGGCCACCGACCATGGGTGTCACCCAGGCCTTGACGACGATCTCTCCTTGGCGCGTGAACTTGACGGCATTGGCCAGCAGGTTGGTGAGAATCTGCCGCAGGTGAATGGCATCACCAAGCAACTGGCCGGGCAGATCGGGCGCGATCTCTTCCCGTAGCGTCAGCGACTTGGCTTCGGCATGCGGCGTGAACAGGCCGACGATGTCACCGATCAACTGCAGCGGCTGGTACGGCGCGATCTCAACCGTCACGCCTTGTGCCTCGATCTTCGAATAATCGAGGATTTCATTGAGCAGGGTGAGCAGGGTGTCGGCCGAACTCTTGACGATGCCCAGTTGCCGCCGCTGCTTGTCGGTCAGCTGGCTGCGCAGTAGCAGTTCGGTCATGCCAAGGACGCCGTTCATCGGCGTCCGCAATTCATGGCTCATCGTCGCCAGGAAAGTGGTTTTCGCCAGCACGGCCGCCTCGGCGCGCTCCTTGGCCGCCAGCAGCTCGGTTTCGTAGCGCTTGCGCTCGGAAATATCGGTGGCGACGCCGACATAGTGGGTCAGTTGCCCATCCTCGTCGTGCACCGCATTGATCGTCAGCAGGCCGGTATAGGTTTCACCGTTCTTGCGCTGATTGACGATTTCGCCCTGCCAGTGGCCAGTGGCGATCAGCGTCTCCCACAATTCGCGGTAGAACGCCGGCGCATGCAACCCCGAGGACAGCAGCCGCGGATTGCGGCCCAGTACCTCGGCGGCGGTATAGCCGTTGATTGCGGCGAAGGCCGGATTCACCGAAATGATGTCGCCGCCGGGTGAGGTCAGCATCACCGCATTGGTACTGGCCTCGAAGACACTGGCGGCCAGCCGCCGCTGGTTTTCCAGCTCGGCCTGCTGCCGGACGTAGCGGCTCTGGCGGCGCCAGAGCAGGATGCCGGCAATGGTGAGCGCGGCGAGCACCGGCAGGATCACCACCAGCAGGCGGCGGATGTCGGCACGCCAGCTGGCGAGCACGTATTCCGGTTCGAGATGCACGGCGATCAGCACGGGAAAGCGGTTGGAGCCCCGATAAGCAGTCAACGCCTCGCTACCGTCGGCGAGCACTTGCCGCAACTGGCCGAAATCCTGCTGCCTGAGCAGTTCCGGCACCCCGCCGGCCATCCCGGTCGCCCCCGGGCGATCGTTCAGGCTCGAGGAGAGGAGCAGGCGGTCGTCGTAGCGCAGGATCTGCGCCCGCCCCTGCCCCGGCGGCAGGAGTTGCAGGAAATGATTGACGAAATAGTCGGGATTGATCGTCGCCACCACCCACAGCGGCTGCTCGCCGCCGATGATGCGCCGCATCACCGGAACGAAGGAGACGGCATCGGGCGCCAACGGTCGCGCCGGACTGCTCGCCTGCCCATCATGCAGATCGCGGCCCAGCCAGGGTTCGCCGATCAGTACCTGGGTGCTTTCCGGCGGTGCCGGCGGGAAAAAGCCGGAGATCGGCACCGCCCGGCCGAGGTTGTCGCTGTTCGAACTGGCGACCACCTTGCCGCTCGCGTCGATCAGCGAGATCGACCGCAAGTAGGCGGCCGGACGCAAGGCCACGGCGAGCCGGCGGCTGAGTTCGTGGGGATCGATGGCTTCGCCCCCGGGATCCAGGCTGGCGGCCGTCAGATCGATCACCTGCAGGGTCTGGGTCAGGTGCTCGGCAAAGTTGCGGGCATGCATGCTGGCGGTGACGAAGGCATTGGCCAGCGCGTCCTGACGCAGTCGCCAGGCGGTAAAACCGAGCGCCGACAGCCAGGCAATGATGAGCAGGGCGATGACGGCCAGCGTGGTGAGGCGACGCTGCTGCGGGGATGTCGTCATCGCGGTGGCCGCCTCAGCGGTTGCCTGGACAGCGGCAGCGGCTATCCGCTGACAAGCCTGGCAATCGATGGGGTCCAGATGACACATCCGCTCCTTTTTCTTGAGATTTTGCGAGTCATCGTAAACCAATTTTCCGCTCGACAGAAATATCCGGCCTTGCCGTGGAGCGAGTATTTACCAGCTTGCGCAACGGCGACTGCTGCGAAACGCAACACCTGCTGCACGCCTGAGCAAGCGCGGCCAGGCAGCAAAATGCGCCCACCACCCGATCAGCGCACAAGCCACTGATTTTTCGAATATTTAAAAAACCCGCCTGCCACCCATCTGCCTGGCATGCGGCATGCGGATTATCTGGCACAGGCCAAGGTTGCCCATTCCGGCCCTCCTGCCTGCCCGCCACCAACCCGAAAAATCAGGAGACAAACATGCTCTACGCTGCTCCCGGCACCGCCGGCGCCAAGATTGCCTACAAGGCCAAGTACGACAACTTCATCAACGGCCAGTGGACTGCCCCGGTCAAGGGTGAGTACTTCAGTGTGGTCACGCCGATCAACGGCAAGCCGTACACGATGGCTGCCCGTTCCACCGCCGAAGACATCGAACTGGCCCTCGATGCCGCGCACGCCGCCTTCCCGAAATGGGGCAAGGCCGATGCGACGACGCGTTCCAACATCCTGCTGAAGATCGCCGACCGCCTGGAAGCCAATCTGGAACTGCTGGCCTACGCCGAGACCGTCGACAACGGCAAGCCGATCCGCGAAACCCTGAACGCCGACATCCCGCTGGCCATCGACCATTTCCGCTACTTTGCCGGTTGCCTGCGTTCGCAGGAAGGCGGCATCTCGGAAATCGACGAGAACACCATGGCTTATCACATCCAT
>DDWF01000196.1 GCA_002345845.1 Betaproteobacteria bacterium UBA2293
CTGGTAGAGTTAGTACAGCTGGTCAGATCCTCCGCGCCAAGGCGTGCGACGAGCAATTCAAATTCCCGTGGTGATGCTGCGAGATGCATGCGGCTACCGAGAACACGGCGCGTCTGGAACTGCAGGAGCGTTATGACTTCAGTTATTACCCATGACATAAAGTGGTTTTATGCTGACTGATTCATGGTCCGATAGAACTAAAAGGCCGGCCCCGGTTACAACCGGGGCCGGCCTTTTTGGGGCGGTGCTGCTTAGCGGAAGCTGAAGTTGCCGGGTGTGGCGACGCTGCAGTTGTGATTCGCCAACAGCACCAGCGGACGGCTGCTGGCGGCTCCCGGGCCATCGCTGTCGATGCTGATCAGGGCGCCACCGGCGGCAGCCTGGCAGGTGACGAAACCAGCGGCCAGCGGGTCGCTGCTGACGATGCCGGCGGCGGCGAGTAGCGGGCCAAGGACGACGCGATCTTCGCCAGGTGCGAAATCGGTGATCGTATCGACGCCATCGCGCAGACTGCCATAGACGAAGTGGTCGGCGCCGCCGCCCCCGGTCAGCTTGTCGTTGCCGGGGCCGCCGGAGATCACGTCGTCGCCCGCGGTGCCGACCAGCGTGTCGCGGCCGGCGCTGCCGTTGATGGCGCGGCGCAGATCAAGGCCGATGATGACCGGATCGTGATCCGACGAGCGGAACGGCGTTGCCGCGTAGTAGTCCGGACCGCAGTTGACGCAGACCGGCTGCTTGAACTCCAAGTTGTAGTCGATCACCGCCGGTTCGTCGGCATTGAGGCGCCAGTGGCCAGAGCCGGCGACGCGGGTAGCGAGGCCAGGGCTGGCCAGCGCATGGTCGAGGTAACCCGCCTCGCCGT
The DNA here is from genome assembly GCA_002345845.1 of Betaproteobacteria bacterium UBA2293. Next base: position 863 of record DDWF01000196.1, read on the forward strand.
CGAAGACATAGGAGTAGCCCAGGGAGGCGAAGCGGGCGATCTGGTCGACGTAGCCGTGGTCGGTGAAGTTGAGGACCGGGTCTTCCTTGCCATAGGCGTTGAGGTCGCCGATGACCAGTGCGCCGCGGCTGCCGGCGGCCGGCAGCACGCTGTCCAGCGTGGCGCGCAGGGCGGTGGCCTGGTCGACGCGCAGGGCGTTCCAGCAGCCCTGGCCGTCGCCCTGGTCGGCGTTGGCGCCGCTGCTCGGACAACTGCCCTTGGACTTGAAGTGATTGACGACGACCGTGAATTTCTCACCATTGACCAGGGCGAAAGTCTGGATCAGCGGCGGCCGGTTGTGCACCGGGTCGGTGTCGCTCAACGCGGCGCCAGCTGGCGTCAGGCGTCCCGGCTTGTAGATCAACGCATTGCGGATGGCATCCGTACCACTGCCGCCGACAGGCATGGCGACGCTGGCGTAGGTAGCGGCACCGGCGACGGCATTGAGCCCGGCGACCAGGTCATTGACGGCACCGTTGCCGTTGTTCTCGATCTCCATCAGGCCGACCGCATCGGCGTCCAGCGCCTTCAGCGCGGCGACGATCTTGGTCTTCTGGCGGGCGAATTCGGCGGCGCTGTCGGCGCCCCGGCAGTCGCTGCGGGTGCCACTCGGGAAGCAGGAGGCGCCGCTCTGGTCGATGGTGGTGAAGTAGTTCAGCACGTTGAAGCTGGCGACGCGGACATTGCCCGGTACCGGCTCAGGCGCCGCCTGGCGCGGGTTGTCGTTGGCGAACACCGGCGCTTGGGTCGGGTGCAGGCGGTAGTCACTGAGACCGTCGGTGGTGGCGGTGGCCAGGCCGTAGTCGATGACGCCGACCAGTTCGTTGATGGTATTGCCAGCGCGACGGGTGTTGTCGGCATCCAGGTAAGGCGTCGGATTCGGGTTCTGCTGGCTGCTGCCGTCGTCGAGCAGCAGGCGGCGGCGGGCGTTGTCGTCGGCCAGCGCCAGGGCTTCGGCGGAGCCGGCCGGATGGCGGTTGGTCGGTTTTTCCAGACGGCCACCGGCGGCCACCGTCAGTTGCCCGTAGCGGCCGAGGAAATAGTTCTGGCCGACGGTGAGCGGACCGGTGATGCGTACCAGCATGCCCTCCAGCTTTTCCAGATCGCCCTCGACGGCTTCCGGGAAGACGATGTCCTTCGGCGCCACGGCAACGCCGGAGGCGAGCACCGTCACCGATGGCGAGGTCAGCTGGGTCAGCGGGTTGGCCAGAGCGCCCGCGCCGGAACCGACAGCGTATTCGGTCACCGTCCCGGAAACGCGGGTGCGGTCGCCGGCAGTGACCGTCGGCGCGCTGCCGGTATAGACGAAGATGCCGTCCGAGGTGTCATCGTCGCCATCGCCGGCTTCGTCCTGCATGAAGAAACCGTTGTTGTTGACGCGGGTGACCACGCCGACGGTGCTGACCGACTGGCCGACCAGCGGGCTGCTCGGGCCGCTGCCTTGAATGGAGTAGATCGGGGTGACGCCGCTGACGGTGATGTTGACTGTGCACAAGGCGTCCTGGGCGTCGTCGTTGGTGAAGCGGACGGCGATGGCATGGTTGCCGGCGGCCAGGCCGGGGGCGATGTTCAGACTGACCGTTGCCGTGTCGCCGTCGGCGGCGGCCGGGTTCAGCGTGCCGAGCGTGAATGCAGCCGGCACGCTGTTGGCGAAGGCAACACCGTCAACCCGGCTGTCGGCGTCGCTGGCCGAGAGGATCACGCTGCCGCCACTACCGGCATCCAGCGTTGTCGCCGGGCACTGGGTAACGATCGGCTGGACAACGGCGCCACCGCCGCCGCAGACGTTGAGCGGCGTTGCGCTGTTGCGCGGCGTCGGGGTGCCGGTGGTGAAGTCGGCGGCGTTATTGTTGCTGTCGTTACAGCCACTGGCCGTCCGGAACAGTGCCAGGGCGCTGCTGGCGGCCGGGGCGGCGGCAGCTTCGGCGTAATTGGCTGTGCCGTAGCCGACCAGATCCTCGATCTGCGCCAGCTGGGCGGCGCTGCAAGGCGTGCTGCCGCCATTGCAGGTCAGGCCGCTGGCCGTGTTGGCGAGGACGATCTTGCCGTTGCTGGCGCTCATGTTGGTCGTTGCCGGGCTGAGCAGGTCGGCTGCCGGGCTGGCGCCGCTGCCACCGCTGGCCGGCAGGGCGACCAGATAGTACTGGCCGGGCTGCAGGGTGGCGTTGACGACGGTGATGCCATTGGCCGAGAAATTGCCGGTGCCGGTGGCACTGCCGTACTGGATCGACCAGTTGTTGAGGTTTACCGGCGCGGCGCCGGCATTGAACAGTTCGACGTAATCGGCGTTGAACAGGTTGCCGTTGCCGCCGAAGATCTGTGAAATGACGATGCCGGAAGGCGAGGCCAGGGCCGGGGTGGCGGCCAGCAGGCCGGCGGCGATGGCGGTCAGGGCGAAGCGGGGGAAATGAGTCATGGTGCTTCTCCCTTTTAGCGGCGGCGACGGCGCACAGCGACGCCGATCAGGCCGAGGCCGGCGAGCAGCATGGCGTAGGACTCCGGCTCGGGCACCGGCGCGCTGATTTCGTACAGGGCGGTGGTCCCGAGGATGCCGTCATCGATGCTGGCTTCGTTGGCAACGGCCAGGAAATGACGACCGCCATACGAGTAGGCAGTCAGTCCTTCGGGGGCGAAGGTGCCGTTGGTGACGATCATGTCGATGAACGAGGAATTGGCCGGGTCGGTGATGTCGAAAACCGCGACGGCGCTTTGCGTGGTGCGTTCAAGGCCGATGAAGGCGAAGGTGCGGCCATCGATTTCGATCAGGGCAACGCCTTCCGGTTCGACGCCCTTGTCGCGGCTGCGGCCGTCGTTGTAGATGCCGAGCGCGTGGGCCTCGCGGTCGAGGATGTCGCCGCTGTCGAAGATGATGTTGCCGTCGCTGTCGCGAATCGAGAAGGAGCGGGCGCCGGCAGCCACCAGGTTGTCGGCGAAGGAATCGGTATTGGAAATGCGCAGGGCGTTGAGCGGATCAGTGGCGCCGAGCGTGCTGGCGGCCGAGCGGTCGCCATCGTCCTCGCGGAAATCGCCTTCGTTGGCCATGACCACGTAGGTTTGCGTACCGACCTGGTAGGTGGCCATGCTGTCCGGCATGTACAGGCCCTTGACGTCGGCGTTGATGAAATTCACCGAACCGTCGTTCTTCGGATCCAGGGTGTTGCCGGGCAGGCTGAAATCCTTGGCGCCCAGGCCGATGACCTTGGTCACCGTGTTGGTGTTCAGGTCGATGACGCCCATGGCGTTGGCTTCCTGCAGGCCGACGAAGGCCTGGGTGCCGGCAGCGTTGACGGCGATGTACTCGGGTTCGAAATTCATGCCGGTATTGGTGCGGAGGTAGCTGCCGGATTGCGGCGCGCTGTCGAAGGTCGGCGTGGCGATGACGCTGCGGCTGGCGACGTCGATGATGCTGACGCTGCCTACCGGGTCGTTCGCTGCCGGCGCGTAGATGCGAGGCGTCGAGGTGCCGATGCGCGAGCCGTAGACATCCGGCGTGCCTTCGTTGGCGACCAGCAGGCGGCTGCCGTCCGGGGTGAAGGTGAGCATGTCGGGCAGGGCGCCGACGGCGATGGTGTTGGTGCCGCTGATCAGGCTGCGGGTGCTGGTGTCGAACAGGGTGACGACGCCGCTCTGCGTGCGATTGACGTTCTCGATGGCGAAGGCAGCCAGGCCGTTGGAAATGGCGACGCTGTTAACCAGGCCCCAGCCGCTGGTGTCGATATGCTGGACGAGGGAGCCGTTGGTGGCATCAAGGACGTCCACGCCGGCCGAACCGGCCAACCACAGGGTATTGGTCACGGCATCGAAGGCGGGGACTTCGGAAGTCATGCCGGCGACACCGGTGCTGGCATGGTTATAGGTCCACAAGGGGGTGAAGTTGAAGGTTTCGGCGGTCGCCGGAGCGGCGATGAAGAGGCTGGTGAGGGCGGCAGCGAGCAAGGTCGGTTTCATGAGGGTCGTCCTGTCAAATGAAAAATGCGGCTGTCAGGCGACAGCCGCAGAAGCGCCGATAAATGGGATCAGGCGGCAAGGCGACGGCGGCGGGCGGCGACGCCGAGCAGGCCGAGGCCGGCCAGCAGCATGGCGTAGGTCTCGGGTTCGGGAACCGGGGCGTAGATCGCATCACCGGCACCGGAGAGACCGTGGCTAATGTCGTAGGCGATGTAGGCTTCGTTCAGGGAACTGAAGCCGGGAATGAAGGAAATCTGCGGATTGAGGTTGGAAGCCGAGTACGACAGGCCGAGGAAGGCGCCGTCGAAGAAGGAGACCTCGGCAGGAACATCTGCGTCGGCCAGGGTGTAGGCCATACCGGCGAAATTCAGCGCCAGGCTGTCGACCGTAAGCCATTCCTCGCCGCTGCCGGAAAGGAATGCGTCGTCGAAGCTGAAGGTGCCAGCGAAAGACTGCCCAGTGTAGTGGCCGGAGTCCAGCATGCCGGAAACGTTCCAAGACTGGGTGGCGGCCTGGGCGGCCGGCAGGGCGGCGAGCAGCAGGGCGGCGAGGACGGCGGAGCGGAAAGCGTTTTTCATGAAATTTCTCCTGGATTCTGAATGGGGTTAAAGGCCGAGATCGCGGGCCGGAACGATCTGGCGGGCGGTCAGACCACGCAGCGTGACCAGGGGTCGCGCGGCGGCGGGGCCGAAGCCATCGCTGTCGATCTGGATGCTGGCGCCGCCGGTGACATCAACCACGCGGACATGGCCGTTGGCGATGGCGTTGGCCGGAGCCACGCCAACGCTGGCGAGCAGGGCGTTCAGGTCGAGTTTGTCGGCGTAAGGCGTGAAGTCGGTGATGACGTCGCCAGCTTGGCGCAGGCTGGTGTAGACAAAGCGGTCGCCACCGACGCCACCGGTCAGCGTGTCGGTACCGACGCTGGCGTGGATCATGTCGTCACCAGCGCTGCCGGTGATGACATCGCGTCGGGCGGTGCCCTGCAGGGCGGTACCGGGGACGGCGACACCGACCGCCGCGTCGATCAGACGGCCATGCAGGTCAAAGGCGTTTTCCTCGCCGTACATATTGGCGGTGATGGCCGGGCCATCTGCTGTCGCGGAGCGGCCCAGGCCGCCAGCAGCCTTCGGTGCCTGGATGTAGTTGGCCAGGGCTTCCTGATAGGTGATGCTGAACGGATTGTTTTCGAAGACCACGCCGAGCGCTGCGAACGGATAGCCGTCGCCGCCGTTGGCGGTGAAGTCGATGGTGGCGAAGGAGAAATTGCGCGCACTGTTGACCACCGCGCCGTTGTCGACCAGCAGCGTGCCGTCGTCGAGTTCCAGGCGGCGGACGCGATCGTTGGCAGCGCGGCTGGAGTCATAGACGACCTTGATGCCGGACACTTGGGCGAAGCGGCCTTGAGCGGCGCCGCCCGGGCTGGCGAGGGCAACCGAATGCTCGAGCAGGGCCTTGAGTTGCGTGCCATTCATGCTGGCGGCGCGCTTGACCAGGTTGGTGAAGGGCAGGACGTTGAAGGTATCGCCGACCGAAACGTCGCCCGGGGCGGCGATGTTGGTCCGGATGCCGCCGCCGTTCTGGATGGCGACATCGGCATTGCCGGCGAAGCGCATGGCATCGGCGACCAGGTTGCCGAGACCGGTTTCGGCATTGCGCACGCCTTCGACATACTGGCAGGGCGCCGGTGAGCAGGCCACGTGAGTCGGGCCGTTCAGGGCGACGGCGGTCTGCCCGATGATCTGGGCGTTGAGGGCGGCGATGTAGTTCATCACCGGCTGCACGGCATCGGCGAAGATGGCCGGGTCGGCAGCAACCTTGTCGGCATCGGCGGCGGCACCACTGACGCGGATCATGCGGGTGGCACCGATGGCGGTGACGGCGCCCGTCGTGTCATCGAGGGTCAGCGTCAGTTCGCCGACATAGCGGTTGCCGAAGTGGCCGGTAACGACCGGTACCGACTTGCCGTCGGCAGCGGTGGCGTAAGCCGGATGCGTGGTGAAGGTCGGGGCGACGCCGCCGTTGATCAGCAGGTCGTCAGGGTCGGTCATCAGCTCGTGACCGCCGCCGGAAACCACCAGGTCGACGCCGGTCAGGGCCGGGACAATGGCGCCGATCTCGTTCTGGGCATTTTGCAGGTGGCTGAGCAGGATGATCGCCTTGACGCCCTGGTTGTTGCGCAGATCGTCGATCTCAGCCTGGATCAGCGGCACGATGGCCTGCAGATTCTGCTCGTTGGTGGCGCCCGCATTCCACGACTTCATGATGCCGGTCGGGGGCGAGGAGATGGACGGCAGCAGCGGCGTCGTGGCGCCGACGATGGCGATCTTGCGGCCACCGGCGGTGGTCACCACCTTGGAGCGGGCGACCTTGCCGGTGGCTTCGAGGGCAGACAGTTCCGAGGTGGCGCTGAAGTCGAGGTTGACTGACAGGTAGGTCGAGCCAGAAACCTCGGCGAAACGGGCGGCGACCGGGCCGGTGTTGTCGAGGTCGAATTCATGATTGCCGAAGACAGTGGCATCGAAGCCGATGGCGCGGGTGGCGATGGCATCGTAGAAATCCTGGCCGCCATCGGCATGGGCGTTGGCCAGATTGGCGAAGCTGGCGTTCAGGCGCGGGCCGGGCAGGAAGGAGTCGCCAGCGTTGAGGGTGATCACCGAGCGGCCGGCAGCGGTGGCGGCGGCACGGGCATTGGCGACGACGGTGGCGAGGCGGTCGACGCCGCCGTAGAAGGAAATGGTCTGGGCAGAGGTGTCGCGCAGGTTGCCCTGGGCGGAAATCAGCCAGCTCTCCTGGTCGCCTATGTGCAGGACGGTGACGTCCTCGGCGATGGCGAAGCCTGAAAGGGCGAGGGAAAGGGCGACGACGAGCGGCTTGCAGCGAATGCGCATGGGATGACTCCTGGGGAAGGGGTAGTACCCCGCGGACCAGCCGCGGGGCGGGGCTGATCAGCGGAAGCGGCGACGGGCGATGAAGCCCAGCATGCCGAGGCCGGCCAGCAACATGGCGTAGTTCTTCGGCTCCGGCACGGCAGGGATCACGCTGCCGCTGACGGAGACCATGTCGAAGCGCCAGGTGCCGGAGGTGGCGTAGCTCTTGTCGTCTGCAGAGGGGGCATAAGCCACGGTGCTCGGCGCGAAGCTGGCGACTACCCGCAGGTAGAGGTTGGCGGCATTGGCGACGATGGCGTTGAAGGAACTCAGATCCACTGTGCGGCCGTTGAACCAGGTGTCGCCGGCATTGCCGTCGAAGGTGGCGGCAGTGGTGAAATTGACGCCGTCGACGCTGTACTGCACGGCTTCGTAACGTGAGCTGGTGTTGCTGTGGCGCAGGTCGTAGCCGAAGACGATGTTTTCAAAGCCGACCGTGCTGGTGGTGAATTGCACGCCACGCGTCAGGTCGCCAGTGCCTTGCGCGGCATAGGTCGTGGTCTGCCAGCCGGAGTTGTCGGCGGCGAGGTCGGAGGAGCCGTTGCCGGAGTTGAAGCTGGGGCTGGTGACGCCGCCGACCAGGCTGGCCGTGCCGGTGCCGGTGGATGGGGTGGAGATGCCGGTGCCGGTGTTGCCATCCGGCGTAGCGGAGTTGAAGTTCCACTGGACGATGGTGTCGGCGGAGGCGGCCTGGGCGCCGATGGCGAGCAGGACAGCGAGGGCGGATTGACGAAGCATTGAAATTCCCCTGACGAGTGTTGTTTGGCGGTCCGCTCTGGGCGGACTGGAACACAGGCTAGGCTTGGCGAATGACAGGGGTGTGTGATGCGGCGACCGGAAATATGAGCCGTTTGGCTCAGTGCTTGATCAGCGGCTGCAACATGGATCGTCGAGACGCGCCCGGGCCTCGGCGCACAGTTGCCACAGGCGGCGCAGTCCGGCCAGACCGCTGTCCTCGCTACTGGCCGCTTCCAGGCGATAGAGCAGAGTCAGCAGGGTGCGCAGTTCCTGGCGCAGGTCGTCGGTGGTCGTGCCGTCCGGCGCATCGATGAGCTGGCGCAGGGCGCGACGGTCGCCGGAATCGACGCCGCAGAGTGCCGCCAGTCCGGCGATCAGCTGACGCAAGTGCTCGAGTTCATCGGCCGGAGGGGGCGGGGAGGTAGGCATCGGTGGCATCCGCAGTATCGAATGGCAAAACAGCATGCCGGGTACGTGTTGCATGTTGATGAAGAAAGGATGGCGGAATGTCCAAAGCATGGCCAAGCTTCACGAATCTGTAACGCGGCCTTCCTAGCATGGGCGTCTTACCTCAGATAGTCCGCCCCCGCCGATGCCCCTCCGCTTTCGCCGCCATGTGCTGTTGCTGACCCTCCCCGCTTTTCTCGGCGCCTGTGCACATCCGGCTTTTCGCGATGGCTTGCGCGCCCTGAGCGAGGGACGTACCACCGACGGCATCACCTCGCTGGAAAAGGCGGTGCACGACGAACCGCGCAATCCCGAGATGAAGACAGAGCTGATTCGTCAGCGCGAAACGGCGATCGCCGCAGCGCTCGACGAGGCGGGGCGCCACCGTGCCGCTGAACAGCCGGCCGAGGCCGAGGCTGCCTATCGCCGGGCGCTCGTCCTCGAACCGGCCAATACCCGGGCCCGCCAGGGCCTGGAGCAGATCGTCGTCGATCGTCGCCATGCCGGCATGTTGCAACAGGCGGAACAATTGCTGGGGAAAGGCGATCTGCTCGGCGCCGAACGCCTGGTGCGCATCGTTCGTGCCCAGGACCCGCGCCACGGGACGGCACGCCGCCTGCAGGGGGCGATCGATGCCCACCGTGCCGCCGAAGAGAATCCGCCGGCCAGTCAGGCCATCCGCGCCGCACTGGCCAAGCCGGTGGTCCTCGAATTCCGCGATGCCTCCCTGAAAAGCGTCTTCGAGGTGCTTTCCCGCTCGTCGGGACTCAATTTCGTCTTCGACAAGGACGTCAAGGGCGACACCAAGGTCACCCTGTTCGTGCGCAACAGCCCGCTCGAGGACATCCTGCAGCTGATCCTCAGCACCAACCAACTGGCCCGTCGCCAACTCAACGACAACAGCTTCCTCATCTACCCGGCGACGGCGGCCAAGGCCAAGGAGTATCAGGAGTTGGTGGTGCGCAGCTTCTATCTGACCAATACCGATGTGAAACAGGCGCAGAGCCTGGTCAAGACGGTGGCCAAGAGCAAGGACGTGTTCGCTGATGAGAAGCTGAACCTGCTGATCGTCAAGGACACGCCGGACGCCATCCGCCTGGTCGAACGCCTGATCGATTCCCTTGATCTGGCCGAGCCCGAGGTCATGCTGGAGGTCGAGGTGCTGGAAATCACGCGCAGCCGCCTCAACGAATTCGGTGTGGACTGGCCGGATTCGATCGGGCTCGGGCGGCTGACCACCGATACGACGACGACCACCACTTCCGCGGGAACCACTGTGGCCGCGGGTACGACCTTCGGTGGCACGTTGACCGCCGGCTATGTAAATGCCGAGAAGCTTCGCGACCTGACCACCTTCGTCGCCAACCCGGCCTTCCAGCTCAACATCAAGGGCCAGAACGCCGACACCAACGTCCTGGCCAACCCGCGCATCCGTGTCAAGAACCGGGAAAAGGCGAAGATCCACATCGGCGACAAGTTGCCGGTCTTTACCACGACCTCGACGGCCAATGTCGGCGTCTCGGCCAATGTCACCTATCTCGATGTCGGTCTCAAGCTCGAGGTCGAGCCCAATGTCACTCTTGATGACGAAGTGTCGATCAAGGTCGCGCTGGAAGTCAGCAGCATCTCGCGCGAGATCGCCGGACCGTCGAGCTCGCTCGCCTACCAGGTCGGCACGCGCAGCGCCAACACCTCGCTGCGCCTGCGCAATGGCGAAACCCAGGTGCTCGCCGGCCTGATCAGTGACGAGGAGCGCAAGAGCACCAGTCATGTCCCGGGCCTCGGCGAAATTCCGCTGATCGGCCGCGCCTTCGGCAGTCATCGCGATACCTCGGTGAAGACCGAGATCGTGCTGCTGATCACGCCGCGCATCGTGCGCAACATCCATCGTCCGGAAATGAGCCAGCCGGCACTCGCTTCCGGTACCGAAATGGCTGTCGGTGCGTCGCCGCTGAGCGTGCGCACGCCGGGGCCGAAATCCCTTGCCCTGGCTTCGCGTGGCGGCGCCGGTCGGGTGCCAGCGGCGGCCGAAGAGGCCGTGCCGGCTGCCGTCCCGGTTGCTGCCGCGGCCGGCGGCGCGGCGGTGCCGGTCGTCCAGCTGGCGGCGCCAGGCGAAGTGGCGGCGGGTGCCGAGGTCGATATTGGCGTTGCCGTCCCCGGCCTCTCCGGGCCGATCCTGGTCGAACTGGTTTACGACACCCAGTTGCTGGAGGCCGTGCAGCCGCCATCTTCATCGGCCGGGCGGGTGATCGTTCGCGTCGATCAGGGCCAGACCGTGCTGCGGATGAAGGCACGTCCCGGTTCCAGCGGCGATACCAACATCGACGTCGTCGGCGCCATGGTCGACGGGGGCGAGGCGCTGGCCGGCGCCACCGCCTCCCGTCCGTTACGTATCGTCGGGCCATGAGGCAAGGGCGGCGGCAAGGTTTCACCCTGGTCGAACTGGTGGTTACCGTCGCCATCGTCGGCATCCTGGCACTGGCCGTCACGCCGCTGGCCGAAATGAGCGCCCGCCGGCACAAGGAATCCGAGCTGCGTGCCGCCCTGCGCGAGCTTCGTGGCGCCCTCGATGCCTACCGGCGGGCGGTCGACGAAGGCAAGGTCGAGCGCAAGGCCGATGAATCCGGCTATCCGCGCCGCCTGGAAGATTTGGTGAGCGGCGTGGACAACCGCCTGGAACCGGGCAAGGGGAAACTCTACTTCCTGCGCCGCCTGCCGCGCGATCCCTTCGTCGCCGATGCCGCCCTGGCCGCCGCAGAAACCTGGGGCAAGCGCAGTTATGACAGCCCGCCCGATGCGCCGCGCGAGGGCTCCGATGTTTTCGACGTCTACTCGCTGGCGCCCGGCAGCGGGCTCAACGGCGTCGCCTACAGGGAGTGGTGAGCGATGCGCGGCCGCGGCTTCACACTGATCGAACTGCTTGTCGTCATGGCCGTCATCGCCACCCTGCTGACCATTGCCGTGCCCCGCTACTTCGATCATATCGACCGGGCGCGCGAGGCGACGCTGCGGACCACGCTGGCCACCCTGCGCGACGCCCTCGACAAGTACCGGGCCGATAGCGGGCGCTATCCGGAAACGCTCGATGAACTGGTGCGCAAGAACTACCTGCGGCGGGTGCCGCTTGATCCATTGACCGACAGCGCCGAGACCTGGGTGCTGGTGCCGGCACCCGAGGGTAACGGCGTTGCGGGCGCCTGGGACGTGCGCAGCGGTGCCGAGGGCAGCGGCCGCGATGGCAGCGACTTTGCCGCCTGGTAAGGCGCCCGTCGCCGGGGGCGCCGGCGGCTTTACCTTCATCGGCCTGCTCATCGCCATCGCCGTGCTCGGTATCGCGCTCGCAGGCACCGGCGTCGTCTGGCATCTGGAGGCACGGCGCGACAAGGAGCAGGAATTGCTCTTCGCCGGCGAGCAGATACGGGCGGCCATCGACCGCTACCGGGATGCTTCGCCGGGTGCCGAAAAACAGTACCCGGAGCGTCTGGAGGACCTGCTGCAGGATCGGCGTTTCCCGATGCCGGTACGCCATCTGCGCCGCCTCTACCGCGACCCGATGAGCGCCGAAGGTGCCTGGGGACTGATTCGCGAGCAGGGCCGCATCATCGGCGTGGTCAGCGAAGCCGAGGGGCGGCCGCTCAAGGTGGCCGGCTTTTCGCCCACCCAGAAGGAGTTCGAGGGGGCTGGCAGCTACGCCGGCTGGCGCTTTGTCGCCCGGCCAGGGACGCCAGCCAAAGGCAGCGAGGCTGTGGCCGGTGGCGACTAGCGGAATTGTCGTTTGTCATCGAAGCGCAACATGCGCGTAATCCTGAATGGGTAGAGTCGCCACTCTTCTCGGGCATCGCCCGTTCCGGATCCTCCAAGCCATGCTGCAAAGACTGACTGCCATGCTGCTGCTCGGGTTGGCGACCCTGCCTGCCCTGGCTTTCGACGATGCCCCGGCGCTGCCCGAACGCCCGCTGCCGGGCGAACTACGGCCGCGCCCGCTGCCCCATCATTTCTCGGCGATCGCCGGTCCGGCCTGGGCGGCGGAAGCACCAGCCACTCCCGAGCCGACGACCGAGATCATCGCCGCCGCCCGGGCCGGCGACAGCGCTGCCGTACGCCGCCTGCTGGCTGCCGGCGCCCCACCGAACACCGCTGATGCCGATGGTGAGCGGCCATTGCCGGTCGCCGTGGCGGGCGCTCATGTCGAAAGCGTCCGCTTGCTGTTGCAGGCTGGTGCCCGGCCTGACGCCCGCGGCGCGGCGGGTCGCCTGCCGCTCGGTCTGGCGGCTGCCGGTGGCCAGTTGTCCATCGTGCGCCAGTTGCTGGCGGCCGGCGCCAATATCGATGGGCGCAGCGCCAATGGCGCCACGGCGCTGCACGAAGCGGTGCGCTTCGATCATCCCGAGGTGCTGGCCGAGTTGCTGCGCGCCGGGCCGCGCCCTGAGCTGAGCGACCGCGAAGGCCTGCATCCGCTGGCCCTCGCCGCGGCCCTCGGGCGCGTCCGTTGCCTGGAAGTCCTGCTCGACGGCGGTATTGCCATCGACCTGCCCGACCGGGCCGGGCTGACGGCACTCTACTGGGCCCGGCGGTACGATCGCCCGCTGGCCGAAGCCCGCCTGCTGGCGCGCGGTGCCGGCCGCGAGGCCTGGCCGCTCGTTCTCGATTGAGGCGGCGTGGCGATGGATAGCGTGATCACGCTCAGCGCGGTCGAACTGGAACGCCTGCTGATCACGCTGGAGTCTTCGCAACAAGTCCATCGCCGGCACCAGTTCTTCCTGTGGACGCAGGGCGCGTTGCAGGGCTTTCTGCCGCACGACATGCTGGTTTTCGGCTACGGCGCCTATGGCGCGCCGACCTTTCGCAGCGAAGTCCTGGCCCGGGCCAATACGCTCGAAGACCTGGCGCTGCAGGGCGAACTGCGCCGCCTCGTCGACCTGATCGTCGACCGCTGGCTCGAAGGCAACTATCAGCCGCTCACTGTCATCCCCAGTGTCGACGGGCGTGGTTGTCCGGCCGGCCAGCTGCTCGCTCGCCTCGGCCTTGGCCATGCGCTGGCGCATGGCACCCGCGAGTTCTTCGGTGACTGTTCCGGTTTTTTCATCTTCCTGCGCATGCCGGAGGTGCCGGGGCGGCGGCACAGCTACTTCATCGACATGTTGATGCCCTACCTGCATACCGTGCTCCACCGCATGCTGGCCGAGGAAAGGCTCAGCCAGGAGTGTGCGCCGCGCTCGGTGCTGCGCCTGAGCGCCCGCGAGTCGCAGGTCATCGGGCTGGTGCGCGACGGCAAGACCAACCAGCAGATCGCCCAGGCGCTCGAACTGAGTCCGCTGACGGTCAAGAACCATGTCCAGAACATCCTGCGCAAGCTGGAAGTGGCCAATCGCGCCCAGGCCGTCGCCAAGGCCGTCAAGGCACGCCTGATTGGCGATCCCGGCGCTTCCTGAAGACGCCGCGTATTACGCAATGTGACAGACAGGGGCGCTGCGCCTGAGCCGATCGGCCCGGGTGACTGAGCCGATCGGCCTGTCAAATCACCGCCCTGTCACCCTACCGGGCGTCATCTCAGCCACTCAATCTGTCACTCGTCGACATGGCGGCCTTGGGGCGCTGATCGGGTGAAAAATATTCCGCCGTTCTGGTGAGCGGACACCCAAAACAGCCCCTGGCGAGCATGTGGCACCCGTCCATTCCGGACCTGTGTTCAATTTTTTCGATAGGGGTTTACACATATGAAGTTTTCACTCAAGAAGCTTGCTGCCGTCGCCGTTCTGGCCGCTGCCGCGACCGGCGCCAGCGCTGCAATCGACTCCGGCGCCCAGGGCAATGGCGAACTGTTCTTCAATGCCTGGGATGCCAACACCTCCTTCACCTTCGACCTGAATGTCAGCATCAATGACTTCGATCTGGCCATGGCAGCTCCTGGCCTTCTCAACCAATCCTGGGGTGCCGCTCAGGGCTTTCTGCCGGCCTTCAGTGACTGGCTGGCGACGACCAACGCAGCTGAACTGCAGTGGAACATCCTGTCCACCGATACCTCGGGTCAGCGTCGTATGCTGACGACCGTTGGCCACGAAAACGAATTGCCGGCCACCAATAACGATGCCACATCACTGCGCACTGGCGCTGGCTCGATTCGCGACTTCGCCACGCAAGCCAGTCTGGTCATGGTTGGCGATGTGGCCATCACCAATTCCAACGCCGCGCCGTCCTACGCCGGCGTGCAGGGTCCGTATGTCTTCGGTGGTTTCACCTTCGATTCGACCGGTAATCTGGCGGCCAACAGCTACGCCAATGGCCTGGTCTTCCAGAAGACGACTGCGAACGCCACCGGTACCGCCCTTGGCATCAACACCGCCTATGTCGATGAAACCTTGGCGGTCAAGAGCTGGCTAGATGCCGACGGTCTCCATATCGCCGCAGTCGATGCCATTCCGGCCGTCCCCGAGCCTTCCGAAACCGCCATGCTGCTGGCCGGTCTCGGCCTGATCGGTTTCGCCGCCCGCCGCAAGGCCCGCCGCGCCTAAGTTCCCCGGGCCACCGGTGCCTTCGCCCCGGTGGCCGTCATTCCCTTTCAGGAGAATCCCATGCAAGTCAAGAAACTTGTTTCCCTGTGCGCCATCGCCTGCGCCGCCATGGCTGGTAATGCCCACGCCGCGATGAGCGCTGGCGAACAGGCCATCGTCAACGATGCCGTCGCCAATGGTCGCGTCATCTTCATTTCCGGCGCTTCCGCCACGCAAAAGGGCTTTACCGGCATCATCGCCTCGATGTTCACCGGCACGCCGATCCGCTTCGCCAACACCACCGCTTCCTCGAAGGACTTCGAGGCGGTCGCCGGCGTGCTGGCCACGGGTGCCGGCCCGTGGTCGGGCCAGAACGTCATCATCATCGACCGCGTCAAGGGCGGTTCGGTCTGGGGCGTCGACCCGGTTGCCCGTGCCCAGTCCATCGAGTCGTTGAAGGTCACTTCGGCCACCTGCGGCGCCACTGGTTCCGGCACCGCCGCCAGCCCCTATGTCTGTGATGCCACGCCGGTCGGTGAATACATGGTGCCGGATGCTGGTATCTCCGATGTCGCCCCGGCCCTGTTCCAGTCGCCGATCAATACCGAAGGCGAAATTGCCGCACCGTCGCTGACCGCTGCCGAAATGGCCCTGCTCAAGGCCTACCCGATCTACTCGCTGGCCTTCGGCGTACCGGTTACCAGCAACGTGCCGATGATCGATCTGAACAAGACCGCCGTTTCCGCCATCATGGCGGGCGGTGTCGGTACCTGGGACGCCGTCGATCCGACGCTGGACGCTGACGACATCGTCGTCTGCCGCCGCGTGCCGGGTTCCGGTACCCAGGCCGTCGATAACCTGTATTTCGGCAATTTCCCCTGCGGCGTGGCCAACGAACCGGCCGACCGCGACGCCTCGGAAGCTTGGGATCCGGTTGCCCGCAAGTACACCGTTACCCCCGGTACCGGCGGTCTGGTGGTCATCGAGAACTCGACCTCGGGTGATGTCCGCAACTGTCTGGACAAGGCGGTCACCGGCGGTACCTACAACACCAAGGATCGCAGCGGCGCTGCCGTCACCGTCGATTTCGGCGCTGGCGGCCACAAGGCCGTTGGTGTCATGTCCATGGACAGCCTGAAGGATTCCAAGTCAACCGGCAACTGGCAGTTCCGTTCGCTCGACGGCGCTGGTACCTACACCTGGGACAACACCGCCAACCCGCCGGTCGCCTCCGGTGATGGCATCTTCCCGACCCTGGAAAACCTGGTCAATGGTAACTGGGACCTGCAGGGCTGGATCTCCTTCAACATCCCGACCCGTACCACTGGCAACAAACTGCAAGTGCTCAACAAGTTCCTGACCGAAGCCCGCAAGCCGTCCTTGCTGGCCAGCATCAGTGACCTGAAGAATGTTGCTGGCGCCATCCCGGGCAATCCGGGCGTTACCGCCGGTGCGCAGACGCTGCGGGTCAAGTACGTTCAAAACAATCAGTGCGGACCGCTGAATCGCGAGTACTGATCGCCTGGGCCAGCCGGTCGGCAACGACCTGTCTGTCTTAGCTCCAAAAGGCCCGCCTTCCGGCGGGCCTTTTTTTCGATTGCCCACCGGGCCATAGTCCGATCGGCGCATGTTTCGATGACGGCCAAGTCACGGATGGGTCATGTCGTCTGCCCATAATCCGCCGGCCATGCCTATTCCCCGACTCTTCCTGCGGACGGCCGTTGTCGTCGCCGCGCTGCTTCCCGCCTTTGCCGCCGCCGCCGACAGCTTCGAGCTGCTCGAGTTCGCCGTCGAGGGCAATTCCGTGCTGCCGGCCATCGAGATCGAACGCGCCGTCTATCCCTCCCTCGGCCCCGGGCGCACGCTGGCCGATATTGAAAAGGCGCGGGCGGCGCTGGAGGCTGCTTACCAGGCCGCCGGTTACCTGTCGGTGTCGGTGCTGCTGCCCAGTCAGCCGCTGGGCGGGGTCATCCGCCTGGTCGTCGTCGAAGGCGAGGTCGAACGCCTGAAAGTCAGCGGCAATCGCTATACCTCGCGCAACCAGTTGCGCAGCGAAGTGCCGGAACTGGCGCCGGGTTCGGTGCCGCATTTCCCGACCATGCAGGCCGAACTGGCGCAGGCCGGGCGCTCGCCGGACCGGCGGGTGACGCCGTTGCTCCGCCCCGGTGCCCGGCCGGGCACCATGGAGGTGGAACTGGCGGTGGAGGACGAACTGCCGGTGCACGGTTCGCTGGAGCTGAACAACCGGCGCAGCCCGGATACGGAACGGCTGCGCCTGGAAGCCGGTTTGCGCTACACCAACCTGTTCCAGAAGCAGCATTCGGCCGGCCTCAATTACGTCGTCGCCCCCGAGGATCCGGAGCAGGTCAGCGTCCTCGCCGCCTTTTACAGCTTGCCGCTGGGGCCGCGCACGTCGTTGTCGGCCTTCGCTCAGTATTCGAACAGCAACATCGCCGCGGCGCTCGGTTCCAACGTCGTCGGCAAGGGCACGACGCTGGGCGCCCGCTTCAGCCTCAGCCTGCCGCAGGCCGGCGGCAGGCCGGGTTTCTTCCATTCCCTGTCGCTCGGCGCCGACTTCAAGAATCTCGACGAGACGCAGAACGCGCTCGGCGCCGACAGCAAGGACACGCCGCTGCGCTACATGCCGCTGGTCGCCCAGTACACCTTCGGCAACTACGGCGAGTCGGCGGAGCTGAGCGGCAATCTCGGGCTGGTCGTCAATACCGGCAGCCATTCACGGAAGATCGATTGCCAGGGCTATCGTCTCGACCAGTTCGAGTGCCGACGGGCCAATGCCCGGCCGGGCTTCTCGGCGGTGCGCGGTGATGTCGGCTATACCGGCCGCTGGTCGGGCTGGGAGGGCTTTGCCCGGCTCGATTTCCAGCTGGCCGGCCAGGCCCTGGTTTCACCGGAGCAGATGCTGCTCGGTGGTGTGGACAGCGTGCGCGGCTACCTCGCCGGCGAGGCGGCCGGCGATGCCGGCTGGCGCCTGCGTGGCGAAGTGCGCACGCCGGGCCTCTTCGATATTGCGGGCAGCGGCCTGCGCGCCCTGGTCTTCGTCGATCACGGCCAGGTC
Source organism: Betaproteobacteria bacterium UBA2293 (assembly GCA_002345845.1). The sequence continues at coordinate 18,529 of DDWF01000196.1, forward strand.
TGGCTGAACGATGCGCTGCCCGGCCAGGACGAGCGCTTCACGCTGGCCAGTGCCGGTGTCGGCTTGAGCCTGAAGGGACGGCCGGGCGGCCCGTTGTTCGCCCTCGATCTGGCGCAGACCCTGCGCGATGGACCACGGACCGGACGCGGCGCCCAGCGCGCGCATTTCCGCCTGGGTTATGAATTCTGAGGGGCTGCCGATGCCCGGGGGGAGTGCACGATGAACAGCAATCTGTATCGCCTGGTATTCGATGAGGAGCATGGCAGTTGGGTGCCGGTGGCCGAGCACATCCGCGGCCGCGGCAAGCGGCACACCCGCCGCCGGGCCCTGGCGGCAGCCGTCCTGGCATTGGCCATGGGCGCCGCCGAGGCGCAGAGCCGACCACTGCCGGTGCCATCGACGGTGCCTGGTCGCCCCTTCGTCTTCAGCGGCAGCGTCGTCGGCGGGGCGCCGAGCGTCGTCGGCAACACCATGACCATCAGCACGCCCAGCCGGACGCTGGGGCTGAACTGGGACTCCTTCAATATCGCCAGCAATCACACGGTCAACTTCATTCAACCGGATGCCACGTCGCGCGTACTCAACCGCATTTGGTCGGCCGATCCGAGCGTCATCATGGGCCGCCTGGATGCCAACGGTCAGATCTATCTGATCAACCAGAACGGCATCCTGTTCGGCAACGGCGCCCAGGTGAATGTCGGCGGGCTGGTCGCTTCGGCCCTCAACCTGTCGCCGGAGATGCTCGAACGCTTGCTCAACCAGGGTCTGCCGGGCAATCGCGGCGACAGCCTGAGCTTCGCCTGGGACGGCGACAATGCCGGCTTTGCCGCCGGTTTCGTCACTGTCGATTCGGGGGCGCGCATCGCCAGCGCCGATGGCGGCCGGGTGGTGCTGCTGGCGCCGCGCACGGTGGAAAACAAGGGGACGATCGAAGGCAACGGCATCGAAGCAATCCTCGCCGCCGGCGGCAAGGTGGTGTTGACCGTACCCGATGACCCCTCCTTGCGCGGCCTGCTGGTCGAAACCGATGCCTTCGCCACGCGCGATGCGCTCGGCAATGCCGTCAAACTGGACGGCAGCGTCAACCATTCCGGCTCTATCGACGCAGGTAACGGCGGCGTGGTGACGCTGGCGGCCCTCGCCGTCAACCAGAAGGGGATGATCAACGCCACCCGGGCGGTCAACCTGAACGGCACCACCATGCTCGTTTCCGGCGAAACGGAAACCAACCGCCTGACCATCCACCAGCGCGGCAAAAAGGCCGAGATTGACTGGGTTTCGGGATTTTCTGTCGGTGCTGGCAAGACGGTCGAGTTCATTCAGCCGGACAGCGGCTCGGTGGTGTACAACTATGTTTACGATGCGGATCGCACGGCTGCCGACGGCAGCTTGCTGAACCGCGCCGGGCGCTCGGTCATCGATGGCATCCTGCGCGCTACCGGCCAGTTCTTCCTGATCAACGAGCGCGGCGTGCGTTTTGCTGCCGGTGCCGACGTACAGGCAGCGAACGTCGTCGTTTCGGCGCTCGGCGTCAATCCGGCCCTGGTCGCCAGCGGCCTGTTTGCCATGGATTACGTCGACAAATCCGGAAATGGCCAGCGCGCCTTTTATCTGAACAAGACCCAGTTGTCGGCTGCCTCAGACGCGGAGTTTGCCGCCCAGGCGGCGGCTGGACAGGCCGCTTTCGACGCGGCACGCATTGATGTCGAGGCCGGGGCGCGCATTGCCGCCAACGTGGACAACGGTCTGGTCATGCTGTTCGGCGCCGACGTGATGCAGGCCGGGACAGTGACGGCGGACAAGGGGCAGGTGCTGCTTGCCGCCGGTGCGGATGTCTATCTGAAACCGCCGTTTGCCGCCGGTCTGCGTGGCTTCATGGCCGAGGTCAATCCCCTTTACGTCGTCCGCCGTGATGCCGGCAATGCCTGGAGCGTTGTCGATCACGGCAGCATCACCAACCGCGGCACCATCGCGGCGGCGCTCGGCAACATTTCGCTGACCGGTTACGACATCGCCCAGCTCGGTACCTTGTGGACCAGTACGTCGGCGACGCTCAACGGCTCGATCCGCCTGGTCGCTCGCGACCAGGTGGCGCTTTCCGGCCTGGCCAGCGGCGACGACGAGCCGCCGGTACAGGCCGGCCAACGCAACCTCGACGCCGATGGTGTGGCGCCCTATGTCGGCAGCGATTTCTACAATCCGCTGAACAAGGCCGAGCAGCCGGACTTCATCGTCGGCCAGTTCGGTGGTAGCTTGACTTTCGGCAAGGACAGCGTGACCAAAGTGGCGATCGACGGCAGTAGTGGCAAGACGGTCACCGCCGGGCAGGCTTTCCTGGCCTCCAGCATCGAGGCGATCGCCCGCCAGATCATTGTCGATGGCGACGGCAGCCGCGGGGCCCTGCTCCAGGCCCAGGGTGGCCACATCGATTTCATGGCCAGCGACCGCTTCAGCCTGATTCGCGGCTTCATCGGCGACCCGATGGATGCGCCGCAGTCGGCTGCCACTCCGGATGCCGGCGTCGGTATCCATGTCGAAGGCGGCGCGCGCCTTGACGTTTCCGGTGTCATCGCCAGCAAGTCGGTGGCCGATCTGTTCATGAGCGCTGAACTGCGCGGCGACGAGTTCGCCGGCAACCCGGTACAACGTACCGGCGCCCTACGCGGCGAGACGGCGTATGTCGATATCCGGGACAAGGTGGCCATCGCCGATCTTTCCGGATACATCGCCCAGGTCGGGCAGACGGTCGAAGAGAAGGCAGCGACCGGTGGCAGCATCGCCCTGCAAAGTACCGGCAGCGTCGTCGTCAAGGGGGGCAGCACGCTCGACGTATCCGGCGGCGGTGTCAACTACGCGGCGGCGACGGTTACCGAAAGCCGCGTGCTATCGATCGGCGGCCAGAGTTATCGGCTCAACGACGCACCAACGACGGCCATCTACTACGGCTTGCAGAACATCACGCGCAACGAGGCCGCCTACTACGAAGGGCGCAGTGCCGGCAGCGTGGAAGTCTCCGGCCACAGCCTCGCCGTCGATGGCCACCTGCTGGCGACGACGACGCGCGGCGTCCGTCAGCGCGAGATCGGCGATCCGCTGAGCAACCATTACGCCTCGCCGCTGGGTGGCCAGTTGATCGTCCGCGACGCCGGCCAGCATTTCGTCGTTGGCGACCGCCAGACGGCCAGCGAAGCTGAACGCCTTGCAGCTTATACGCAGGCGCAGATCGCCTTCGTTCGCGGTGCCAGCAATAGCGCCGCCGGTCTACAGGCCGGCGATGCCGCCGGTCCGCGCCTGGAGCTGTCGCAATCGCTGGTGGACAACGGTTTCAGCCGTTTCGACCTGCGCAGCGACGGGCGTATCGAGATTGCCGCCGATGTCGCGCTCAACCTGCAGCCGGGCGGCAGCTTCAAGGCGGCCGGGCGGCAGCTCGTCGTCGCTGGTGACATCGTTACGCCGGGCGGCAGCATCGAGCTGACCACGCGCGACATGAGCCTGGCGCCGGGGCTATTCCCGACCGTCGCCGATGCGTCGTTTTCGACCCTGATCCTGACCGACGGCGCCGTGCTGTCGACCGCCGGCCGCTGGGCCAACGACGTGCTCGACCGCAGTCTCGCCAGCCGAAAGTTGCTGGCACTCGATGGCGGTTCGGTGAAGCTCGATTCGGCTTACGACATCGATCTTCGGGCCGGTAGCCGCATCGACGTTTCCGGCGGCGCCCAACTCACGGCCGATGGCAAACTGCTGGCCGGTGATGCCGGCAAAATCACACTGACCACCGGTGGTATCAAGGCCGCCGGCGCTTTCGCTGCCACCGAGGATCTCGATCGGCGCGATGCCAGTCTCTTCATCGACGGTACGCTGGCCGGCCAAGCACTGGGCAGCGGCGGCAGCCTGGAGATCAATACCTCGCAGGTCAACGTCGGCAGCGGTACTGTCGTCGACGGGCGCAGCCTGGATCGGGCCGCGCGTCTGGCCAACGGCCAGGTCGGCATTGCCCTGGCGGCGGATTTCTTTGATCGCGGCGGCTTCTTCGATTTCAAGCTGGTCGGTCGCGACGGTGTGCACATTGCCGCCGGCACGCGCATCGCGCCGCAGCCATTGAGCTGGACGCTGGACGGCGTCAGCGACTACCGGATGCGGGCGAGCGGCACCGCGCTCGGCGCCTTTGCCCGCACCCAGGTACTCCATCCGGACCGGCGCAGCGCCGCCACCAGCCTCGCCTTTGCCACGCGCAGCCTGAACTACGGCGAGCTGACGGTGGGCGAGGGAGCAACGCTGGCTGTCGCACCGGGCGGCAGCATCGCCCTCGAGTCCTGGGGACAACTGACGGTGCTCGGCACGCTGCAGGCTAGCGGCGGCACCATCCGCCTGAGCCGGCCGGCGAATCGGATCGATGAGCCCTACAACCGCATACCCATCGAGTACAGTGAAGGCCGCCAGGCCCAGTCCATCTACCTGGGCGAGCAGGCGCGCCTGCTAGCCGGCGGCACCACGGTGCTCGCGGCGGATACCCGGCGGGCGCTGGAGGCCGGCATTCCCGCGGCGGTCCTACGTGCGGGGCAGCGCTACAAGGGCGAAGTGCTGGCCGGCGGCACGGTGGATATCGATGCCGGTCTCGGTTACCTGATCACTCGCGAAGGTTCGCTGATCGACGTCTCCGGCGCCACGGACAGCCTCAACGTTGCCGCCGGCAGTGGCAACGGTACCCTGGCCTATCCGCAGGCGACGCTCGGCAGCGCCGGTGGTACGGTCAGCCTGGCCGCCCGTGAGGGCATGATTCTCGACGGCGAGTATGCCGCCGCCGGGCGCCATGGCGCACCGGCTGGTGCGCTGGCCGTGCATCTCTACGAAATGGCCAGCAACGCCACCTGGGAGAGCCTCGGCCTGCCCGGCTCGATGCAGGGGCCGCGCAGCCTGACCTTGTTCCAGTCGCTGGCGGGTCATCCGGCCGCCTGGACGCTGTCTGCCAGCGAGACGGCGCGTTATCTGGCCGGCGAGCATGTTCTCGCCTCCACCGACTATAACGGTCGGGCGGCGCTCGACCTGGCGCGGGCCGCTGATGGTGGTTTCGGTTCCTGGTATTTGCGCAGCCGCGACGAGATTGTTTTCTCCGGCAACATTGTCGGCGGTGTCGCCAACCAGTTGCAGATCAGTGCCCCGGTACTGCGGGCGGCCGACGCAGCCACGCGGATTGACTTGCAGGCAGCAGCCATCCAGCTCGGCAACGCCGCGCCGAGCGGTGCACCGGCGGCTACGGCGATGGCCGGAGGGGCGACGGCCCGGTTCACGGCACGCGATATCGGTGTCATCGGCAATTTCAGCTGGAACGGCTTTGCCACGACGCAATTGGTCAGCAGCGGCGAGATCCACTTCGACAGCACCGCCAATTCGGCACCCAACCGCAGTGGTGGTCGCCTGTTCAGCGGCCAGATGACGGCCGCCGGCCGTCTTGAACTGGCGGCCGCCCGACTTTCGCCATCGACCTACAGTGATTACCGGATTGATCTTTCCAGCGATGCCGGCGGCGAAATCGTCATTTCCCGCCCGGCTGAGGCCAGCGCCGCCGAGTCGCTGGCCGTTGGTGGCCGCCTGGAGTTTGCCGCGCCCTCGATCACCCACGCCGGTACCGTCACGGCGCCGCTGGGCGAGATCGTCTTCAGCGCGCCGGGCGGGCGGGTCGAACTGACGGCTGACAGTGTCACCTCGGTGGCCGGCGGCCGTCTCGCTCTGCTCGGCGAAACCGATCAGTCCGGACGCTACTGGAAATATGAGTCCGCTTACTGGGATCCGCAGACCGGTACGCTGCGCAGCGCCATTTACGACGTCGAGCGGGCCCCGGCCAAGGCCATCGTCGTTGATGCCGCCGACAGCGTCGTCGCGAGTGGGGCGAAGCTCGACCTGTCCGGTGGCGGCGACGCCCTGGCCAGTGAGTTCACTCCCGGCCCGGGCGGCAAGACAGACATCCTGGCGGCCAGCGACGGTGCCGCGCCGCAGGTCTTCGCCGTACTGCCGGACTGGCAGGGCGCCTTCGCTCCGGTCGATAGCCATGCCATGGCCTGGTACAACGTGTCGGGCGGTCGCCAGGTCGGCGGCAACTGGCGTTACAGCCCAATTCCCAGCCTGAAGGCGGGCGACCAGGTCTATCTGGCCGCCAACGGCAGTGGTCTGGCGGCGGGCAACTACACCTTGCTGCCGGCTGCCTATGCCAAGCTGCCTGGTGCCTATCTGGTCAGCGTCAGCACGCCCAGCGACAGCGTGGTCGCTGGCGCACGGCCCCAGGCCGACGGCAGTTGGCTGGTCAACGGCAGCCTGCTCGCCCGTAATGCCGACGGGTCGACCAGCGCCTACCAGCAGGGGACGACGACATTTTCCGTGGCCGGTCAGGCGACTGTCGATGCCCGGGCCCGCTACGAACTGACTTCTCTCAGTCAATTCTTCTTTGACAGTGCGGGCGCCGTGTTGCCGGGGGATGCCGGTCGCCTGAGTGTGGTCGGCCGCCAGCACCTCACTTTCGATCCGGTCGTCACCGCCATGCGTCAGGCCGAAATCGCCGCCGCCGATGGGCGCAGCCGGGCCGGTAGCGGCCTGCAGCTCGATCTGGCCGCCCCGCAATTACTGATCGGCGATATCGCGCTGGCGCCGGATGACAGCTGGTCAGTCATTGATGGCGAGCGGCTGGCCGCCCTCGGGGTCTCCAGCCTGCTGCTCGGTGGCGTCCGCCATGAGGATGGCGGAACGACCCGCATCGACACCATCAGCCAGTCCCTGCGCATCGCCAACGACGGTGCGACACAGCCGGCAGCGGCGCTGATCGCACCGGAAATCATGCTGGCCGCCAGCGAGCAGTTGACGGTCGATGCCGGTAGCCGCATTGAGGCGGTCGGCGAAGCCGGGGCGCGCAGCCTGGCGTTGAGCGGCGACGGTGCCTTCGTGCGCGTTGCCGAGGGCAGCCAGGCCGAACTTGAACGAAGCGCCACGCAGCGCCTGGGCGGTGCCCTGACGATCGGCCAGAATGCCGTGCTCGCTGGCCGTTCGGTGATGCTCGACGCCACCGGCGAGTTGAACCTCGGCGGCGAATTGATGCTCGGTCAGCGGGCGGCCGACGGCAGCCGCACTGGCGGCTCGCTGTCGATCGGTGCGGCGCGCATCAGCGTGCTCGGCGATGGCGCCAGCGGCGGTAGCGGCCTGGTCCTGCGCGCCGCCGACCTGGCGCGTTTCGCCACGGTCGACCAGTTGCGTCTGGCCAGTTATTCGACGCTCGACCTGATCGGTGCCGCCCGCCTCGGGTCGGCCAGTCTGGCCGAACTGGTCATCTCGGCGGCCGGCATCGCCGGCCACGGCGCGGCTGGCGAGACGGCGCAGATCGCCGCCCGCAGCGTCGTCTTCGCCAACGCCAGCCCACAAGGCTCGGCCTTCGGCAACGCCGCCCTCGGTAGCGGGGCGCTGGCCGTCAATGCCGAACAGATCACCTTTGCCGACAATGTCGCCGATGCCGAGGCGCGCACGGGCGAACAGACCGGCTTTGCCATCCGCGGCTTCTCCGGTGTCGACCTGGCGGCCAGCGGCGATGTCCGTTTCGTCGGTCGCGGCGTCACGCGAATCGACAACGATGTCGCTGCCGGCGGCAACGGCAGCGATCTGGCCCTGCGCGTCGACACGGCACGGGTGACGACAGTCGGTACGGCCGATCATCTGCTGGTTACGGGTGGCCGGATTGATGTCGTCGGCGGCAGCAGCGGCGGCGCCGATACCGGTTTCGGCGGCGCTCTCGAATTGCGTGGTCGTTCGCTCGAAGTCGCCGGCCGTATCGAAACGCCGGCCGGGCGCCTTTTGCTGACGGCTACCGATGGTGACGTGAATATCAATGCCGGTGCCCATCTGGCGGCCGCAGGTTATCGCGTCGCCTTCGCCGATACGGCGGCCTATGCCGCAGGTGGCGAGATTCACCTGAAGGCCGGCCAAGGCGATGTGAACGTTGCCGACGGGGCGACCGTCTCGGTGGCAGCCGCTGCCGGTGGTGGCAATGCTGGCGAGCTTCAGTTGCTGGCAGAGCAGGGCAAGGTTACCGCCGGGGCCGCTACCTTGCGCGGCGATGCCGCCCAAGGGGCAACGGGCGGTCGCCTGACCGTCGATGCCCGACAACTCGATCTCGATCAACTGGCCGCCGCCGTGGCGACCGATGGCGAGGGTACGGCCCATTTCGGCGGCGCCTGGGACATCCGGGCACGCAGCGGCGATCTGGCGCTCAACCGCACGATCCGTTCCGCCGCGGTGACGGTGGCTGCCGACCAGGGCGGCATCGCCGTCGGTGGCAGCGGCACCATCGACGCTTCCGGTGACAAGGGCGGCAAGATCGCCCTTTACGGCCGGGATGGCGACGTGGTTCTCGGCGGCCGTCTGCTCGCCCGTGGCGAACAGGTGATCAACGATGCAAACAATGCCGGCACGCGTGGCCGCGGCGGTGAAGTACTGCTGGCGACCAGCGGCAATGGCCGCGTGCAAACCCTGGCCGGCAGCCTGATTGACGTCGGCGTTGCTGACGGCAGCCTTGCCGAGGGCGGCAAGGTGATCTTCCGCGCCGACGGCAGCGCCAGCATGGCGACGGCCGACGATCTCAATATTCGTCTGGCCGGCAGCGTACGCGGTGCCCGCGACGTCTCTGCCGAGCTGGTCAGCCACTACACGGCCTCCGCCTTGCGGTCGACGACGACGGCCGGCACGACGCTTGGCCTGGCGAGCTTGAACAGCCAGTTGGCAGCCACCTATACGGCCGACGTGATCAACCAGTTGCGTGGCTTCTTCGGTTTCGACAGCGCCGTGCAGCACGTCCGGCCCAGCATCGAGATCGCCAGCAGCGGCGATTTCACCATCACCAACGACCTCAATCTTGGCACCCTGCGCTACGGCGATCAGGCTGAGGCCGGCACGCTGACCATCCGCAGCGATGGCGACCTGCTGGTCAACGGCACGGTCAGCGACGGCTTCATCGCCAACGGCAGCAATTCGGCCGTGTCGCGCGATGCGAAACTGGCCACCAGCGGCGACAGCTGGTCCTATACGCTGGTTGCCGGTGCCGACCAGGGCGCTGCGCGGACCAACGCCACCAAGGACGACGGCTTTGGCGATCTGCAAGTGGCCGAAAACAAGCTGATCCGTACTGGTAGCGGCGCCATTGATCTGGCCGCCGCCGGCGACATCCGTCTGCTCGACCGTGCTGCGGTCTATACCGCCGGACGTGCGGCGGCAGTCCATCCAGCCGGCTTCGCACCGATTACCTCGGGGACGGCGGTGAGCAGCATCTATTCCGCTTTCCCGATCGGCGGTGGCGATGTTTCGCTGCGCGCCGGTGGCGATATCGCCATGCTCGATGTCTACGGTGACCCGGCGAGCCAGCGCCACATCAATCAGTGGCTGTTCCGTGCCGGCGGCAATATCCGGAACCTGCAATGGTGGCCGCGCATCGCCTCCTTCCAGCAGGGGGTGGCGGCTTTTGGCGGTGGTGACGTCACGGTCGAAGCCGGGCGGAACATCAACCATCTGCAGGTTGCCCTGCCGACCAGCGGCCGGGTGCCGACGGTCGATGGCACGCGGCGTCCCGAGGATGCCGTCATCACCGGCGGCGGCGATCTCGTCGTGCGTGCTGGCGGGGATGTCAATGGTGGGCTCTACTATGCGGAAACCGGCCGCCTCGATATCGCCGCCGATAGTCTGAGCAACAAGGTCAGCCTGGCCCTGGGCAATACGGCAGCCAGCGTGCGCAGCGAGGGTGACCTATCGCTGGGTAACGTCTTCAATCCGCTCTGGGTGGCCGCTACCGGCTACCGTTCTTCCACCGGTGCGCAGATTGGCTCCGGCAGCGAATACACCATCCGCATCGGCAGCTATGGCGTGGAGAGTTCGCTTGAGGCGGTTGCCGCCCAGGGTGACGTACAGATATCCCCGCTGGCCGAGTTCTTCGGCGTCACTGACGAGGAAGCGCATCGCGTGGCACCAGCCCGGGTGCGCGTGGCGGCCCTCAACGGCAGCATCGAAGGCAGCCTGGTCCAGGCGCCGGGCGAACGGGGACAGCTCGACCTGCTGGCCGCCGAATCGATCACCCTCGGCAGCGATTCCGTCAAGCAGCTTGACCTGCCGGCCAGTTCCTTGCCCAGCCTGGTCAACCCGATCCGCGACAGCGGCTTCCTGCTGCTCGGCCTGAGTGGTGGCAATGCCACCATTGCTCACGCCGCCACGCCCTGGCATGCTGGGGACGACGAGGTCAGCCGGCTGGTTGCCCGCGACGGCAACATCACCGGCCAGAGTGGTTCGAGCAGCCTGGCCGTGTTCAACGAGCCGGTAAAGATAGCGGCCGGCGGCGACATCACCGATCTCAGCCTGTCCGTCCAGCACCTGGCGGCCGACGACGTCAGTTCGTTGAGCGCCGGCGGCAAGTTTGCCTACACCGTCAATGGCACCATCTTCCCCAGCCAGGGCATCGTGGTAAATGGACCGGGGCTCCTGGAAGTGATGGCCGGCAAGGGCATCGATCTCGGCGACAGCAAGGGCATCGTCAGCAAGGGCAATCTGGCCAATCCCTATCTGCCGGCAGGCGGTGCCGACATCGTGGCCATCGCCGGCACGACGGCGCCGGATTACGCCGGCTTTCTCAGCCATCTGGCGGCGAACGGCTTGGCTGCCGGCAACGACAACACCGCGCAAGGTCTGCTCGGCCGCTTCTTTGAACTGCTCGTGCAGTTCGGTCTGGAAGCAGAAGCTGGCGGCGGCCAGGCCGCCTATGCCAAGGGTTCGGCGCTGGCTGCTGCGCTGTTCCCGAATGTCAGCCCGGCCGATATCGACCTCTTCTACAGCAGTATCAAGACCGAGCAGGGTGGCGGCATCAAACTGCTGGCACCGGATGGCAGCATTAATGTCGGCATCGCCAATCCATCGGCCAGCATTCCGCAGAAGAAGGCCGCCGATCAGGGCTTGTTCACCTTCCGCGGTGGCGCCATCGAGGCTTACACGCAGAACAACTTCCTGGTCAACCAGTCGCGGGTATTCACCCTCGATGGTGGCGATATCGTGGTTTGGGCCAACCTCGGCAATATCGATGCCGGCACCGGTGCCAAGACCGTCAGCGCGACGCCGCCACCGGTACTGGTGGTGCGTGACGGGCAGATCGTGCTTGATGCGTCGAATTCGGTGGCTGGCTCGGGCATCGGTGCGCTGGCCTCGCGTGACGACACGCCGCCAGCCAACATGTATCTGTTCGCCCCGCAGGGTGCGATCGACGCCGGCGATGCCGGGCTGCGCAGTAGCGGCAACATCACCCTCGGCGCCCAGGTCATCCTCAACGCCAGCAACATCCAGGCCGGTGGCGCTGTCAGCGGGGCGCCGGCGGCCACCACGGCCGCTGCCCCGGTGGCGGCGATCAGTACGACGAACAACGAGAACCGCCTGCTGGAGGAGGCGCCGACTGCAGCCGGCCGCCGTGACGACGCTTCCGGTCTGCTGACCGTCGAAGTGCTCGAGTGCGGCGAGACGCGCGACGGCAAGCGAGGCGAATGCAATGAAAGCGCCACTCCTGGCTGATTTCCCGACAACCCCGACCGATTCCCCAAGAAACCACGAGTACTGTTCATGAAAAAGCGAATCCTTTCCCTGCTGGCTGTCGCCGGTCTGCTTTGTGCAGGCCCGGCGGCTGCCCAGTCCTTTGCTCCCGACGACTGGGAGCATGCCCGGAAAACGGTGATCGACACCTCGGCCGACGGGGTGGAGCTGAAACAAGGCGCCGCCCAGGTGCCGATTGCCGTACGCCTGCATTCCGGCAATTTCCCGTTTGCCGAGGCGCGGCCGGATGGCAGCGACCTGCGCGTTTCCGCTGCCGATGGCAAGACGCCTTTGCCCTTTCATCTGGAGAAGTTCGATGCCGTCAATGAACTGGCGGTGATCTGGCTGCAGCAGCCGAAATTGGTGCCGCTGGCGCGCAGCGATGCCTTCCACCTGCATTGGGGCAATGACAAGGCAGAACCGGCCGGCGATGCCAAGGCCAGCTACGACCGGCAGCAGACGCTGGTGCTGCATTTCTCGGAAAGCGAGGGGTCGCCGCGCGACGCCACCGCCCACGGGCATCATCCCGGCGAATTTGCGGCACCGCGCGTCGCCGGCCCGCTCGGCGATGCCCTGCGTTTCGCGGGTGGAGAGCCGCTGGTCGTGCCGGCAGCGCCGGCCCTCAAGCTGGTTGCCGCCAACGGCTTCACCTTCACCGCCTGGGTCAAGCCGGCGGTCGGCAGCAGTGCCGGGGACGGCCTGCTCTTCGCCCAGGGCGAGGGTGGCCGCGGCCTCAGCCTCGGCCTGCGCGCCGGCAAGCTGACGGCGACGGCGGACGGCAAGGAAATTGCAGTGGCCACGCAACTGCTTGAGGATACCTGGCAGCACGTGGCGCTGACCGTCATCGGCAGCAAATTGACGCTCTACGTCGATGGCCTGGAGGCGGTAGCCGGCGAGGTGGCGCTGGCTGATGTCGAGGGCGACCTGCGCATCGGCGGCGGTTTCCGCGGCGACATCGACGAAGTCACCCTGGCGGCCACAGCCCGTTCCAGCGATTACCTGCTCGCCCTTTACGGCAGCCAGCAGCCCGATACGCCGATGCTGAGCGGCGATGCCGAGCCCGCCGAGGAACTGTCCTACATGAGCATCCTGCTCAGTGCAGTGACTATCGACGGCTGGATCGTCATCATCATCCTCGGCGTCATGTTCGTCATCAGCGTCATCGTCATGGTCGGCAAGACCCGCTTCCTGGCCGTGGTCAAATCGGCCAACAACCGCTTCATCGATCGCTTCCGCCAGGAGGCTGACCGCCTGCTCGATCCGGATACGGCGGAGGCGAAGGCGATGCATGGCGATCCCTCGGTCGTCAACTCGCCGATATATCGCCTGTACGCCATCGGCATCCAGGAAATGGCCCAGCGTTTCCGTGCTCGCGGCCGCGAGGACGGCCTCTCCGGTGCCTCGCTCGATGCCATCCGCGCCTCGATGGATGCCGGCATGGTGCGCGAGAACCAGCGCCTGAACAGCCAGATCGTGCTGCTCACCATCGCCATTTCCGGCGGCCCCTTCCTTGGCCTGCTCGGCACCGTGGTCGGCGTCATGATCACCTTCGCGGCCATTGCCGCCGCCGGTGACGTCAACGTGAATTCGATCGCGCCCGGTATCGCCGCTGCCCTGGTCGCCACCGTCGCCGGTCTTGCCGTCGCCATCCCGGCGCTGTTTGGCTACAACTGGCTGGCCAGCCAGATCAAGAACGTCTCGGCCGACGTGCAGGTGTTCGCCGACGAGTTCGTGACGCGTGCCGCCGAGCTGTACTCGCGGTGAGGGCCTAGTCATGCAGCTGCAGGAAGAAAACCAGCCCTACGACGACATCAACGTGACGCCGATGCTCGACCTGGCCTACGTGCTGCTGGTCATCTTCATCATCATGACCACGGCTTCGGTCCAGGGCGTCAAGGTCGATCTGCCGAAGACGCAGGCGGTCACCAGCCTGGCCAAGCCGCAGACCAAGGCGGTGACGGTGGCCGGCAACGGCGATCTGTTCCTTGATGCCTATCCGGTCACCATGGAGCAGCTGGAGACCCGCATCGTCCAGTACAAGGCGGCCAGCCCCCAGTTGTCCATCGTCATCAAGGGCGATGCCCGGGTGCAGTACGCCCGGGTGATGGAGATCATGGAGCTGCTCAAGCGCAACGACATCACCGACCTCGGCCTCGCCACGACGCGGGCCACACCGGGCTAAGAGCATGCACGTCCAGACCGAATCCAAACCCTACGACACCATCAACGTGACGCCGATGCTTGATCTGGCCTACGTGCTGCTGGTCATTTTCATCATCATGACGACTGCCTCGGTGCAGGGCTTGTCGATCAGCCTGCCCAAGCCCTCGGCCAAGCCGAGTACCGAGCAGCACGAAATCCGCATCATCCAGATCCGCGCCGACGGCGGCCTGATGCTCAACGGCGTCGGCGTCTCCGTGGCAGAGCTGGAAAGCCAGCTGAAGGCGACGCTGGCCCGCGACCCCAAGGCCTCTGTCGTGCTCAAGGGCGATCCGGCGGTCAATTACGCTCGCGTCGTCGAAGTCCTTGATCTGACCGGGGCCATGGGCATCGGTGCGGTCGGCCTGGTCACTGCCCGGATCGGCAACTGATGGCAACGGAAAGCCGTGCCCGCTGGCCCCTGGTGCTTGCCGTCCTGGCCGGCATTGGCGTGCTGGTGCTGATCGGCTGGGCGGTGTCCGGCCTGTTCGACAGCAAGCCGGTCAAGGTGCGCAAGCAACCGACGGTGACCCTGCTGCCCGACAAGCCGCCGCCACCGCCACCGCCGAAGGAGGAGAAGCCGCCACCGCCGAAGGACCTCAAGGAAGCCAAGATCGAGCCGCCAAAGATGGACGCGCCACAACCGGCGCCGAACGAGCCGCTGAAGATGGAAGGCGCTGCCGGCGATGGCGATGGACCTTTCGCTGCCGGTTCAGTCAGCAGCGACTATGTCGGCGGCAATGTCGGCCTGGGCGGCATGCAGCAGGGCTTGTACGCCAGCCGCCTGCAACGCCACCTGCAGGAACAGTTGAGCCGCAATCGCCGCTTGCGCGAGGCCGATTACCGCATCGTCGTCCGCCTGTGGCTGCGCCAGGACGGCTCGATCGAGCGCGCCGAACTGGGGCAGAGCACCGGCAACGAGTCGGTGGACGGCCTGTTGCGCCAAGCCCTGATGCAGATGCCGCCGATCCGTGAGGCCCCCCCCGACAACGTGCCGCAACCCTGGCGCATCCGCATCACCAGCCGGGGCGCCTGAGCCCCACCGAATTCGAAAGCAGAGAGGACTTCATGAAACCGATGTTCACCCCCAAGCGCCGTCTCATTGCCGGCTTGCTGGCGCTGGCCCTGGTCGGCAACGCAGCGGCCGCCAGCGCCAGCGATGAGCGCGAATCGCTGGAAATGCTGCGCGAAACGACGCTCAACCTGATCGACGCCCTGGTCGACGGTGGTGTGTTCACCCGCGAAAAGGCCGATGAACTGGTCAAGGCTGCCCAGGCCAGCGCCGCCCGGAGCGCTGCCAAGCAGAAAGCGGCGACGCCGGCCACCGTGCGCGTCCAGTACGTGCCGGAAACGGTGAAGAACGAAATCCGCGAGCAACTGCGCCAGGAGGTGCTGGCCCAGGCCAAACAGGAACGCTGGGCGGAGCCCAATGCGGTGCCGTCCTGGCTCGATCGCATCAAGTGGGAAGGCGACCTGCGGCTGCGTTACCAGAACGAAGAGTACGGGGACAGCAACGCCGATCCGCTGGCCTACATTTTTGCAACGCTTGGCGGCACCACCCGGGCGACCGGATTTCTCGCCGCCGACAACACCCGCGGGACGACGGCCAATACCCAGGATGACCGCGACCGCCTGCGCTTGCGTGCCCGGCTCGGCATGCAGGCGCGGGTTTCCGAGGAATGGTCGGCGGGCATCCGGCTGGCTACCGGCTCGGAGACCGACCGCGTGTCGACCAACCAGACCCTCGGTCAGGACTTCAACAAGTATTCCCTGTATGTCGACCGCGCCTATCTCAAATACGATCCCGCCGAATGGCTTTCCTTGTCCGGTGGCCGGATTCCCAACCCGTGGTTTTCGACCGATCTCGTCTGGGACGAGGATCTCAGTTTCGAAGGGGTCGCCGCCACTTTCAAACCGGTCTTCGCCGAAGGTGCCGTGCGTCCCTTCCTGACCATCGGTGCCTTCCCCATCCGCGAAAGCAATCCAACGGCCTCGGACAGCCGCTGGATGCAGGGTGTGCAGGCCGGCGCCCGGCTCAAGCTCGGTCATCGCAGCCAGCTGACCCTCGGCGCCGCCATGTATCGCTTCGATGGTATCGAAGGCGAGCTGGAAGCCGATCCGGCGCTTAATTTCGTGCCCGAGTTCGGTCAGTACGAGTACGGTCGCGGTCTGCGCCAGAAGGGCAATACCCTGTTTTACACCGACCGCAACCGCACCGATGGCACGGCACCAAATATCTGGGGCCTGGCCTCGCGCTTCCGCCCGGTCAACCTGACCGCTTCGCTTGATTTGGCCCATTTCGACCCGGTGCACGTGATCCTGACCGCCGATTACGTCAAGAACACCCAGTTCGACCGCGGCGAAATGCAGCGCCGCACCGGCCTGAGCATCACCGACGGCAAGGATTACGGCTACCAGTACCGGCTGACCGTCGGCATGCCCAAGCTGGAGAACCTGCACGACTGGCAGGCCAGCTTCTCCTACCGCTATCTGGGTTCGGACGCCGTGCTCGACGCCTTCACCGATTCCGATTTCGGTCTCGGCGGCACTAACCTCAAGGGCTACCAGATCGGCTTCCAGTACGGCGTGCAGCAGAACGCCTGGCTGGGTATGCGCTGGCTCTCCGCCGAATCGATCGATTCCTTCGCTCCCAACACCAGTTACCGCTATGCGGTCGATGTTCTGCAGGCTGACGTCAATGTGCGCTTCTAAGCTACTTACCTTGCTGCTCGCCGCCGTTATGGCCGGCTTGCCCGTCGTCGCTGCTGCCCAGCAACCGGCCGATGCCAACAAGGCGCAGCTGCGCCGCCTGCAACAGGTGCAGCGTCAGTTGCAACAGGAAAAGCAGCAATTGAGCACTGACAAGGCACGCATCGAGTTGGAACTCGAAAGCAGCCGGAGCCAGGCGGCTGACGATGCGCGGCGGGCGGCGGGCCTCGGTCGCGAGGTGGCCAGCCTGCGTAGCCGGGAAAGCGAATTGAGCGCCCGGGTGGCGAGGCTGGAAGCCGATCTGGCCGCCGCTCAGGAGCAGCTGCGTAGCAGTGGCGCCGAAAATCGCCAGTTGCAGGCGCAGCTGGGCGAACGCACGCAGCAGCATGCCGCGTGTACGGCGCAGGTCGCCGGCTTGCGCGAAACCGGGACGGAAGTGCTGACGCTCTACGAGAACAAGGGTTGCTTCGATGCCCTCCGCCAGCGTGAGCCGCTGACCGGCCTGGGCCGGGTCGCCGTCGAGAACGCTGTCGAGGATTTGCGCGACCGTCTGGCCAACGACACGTCGCGGCCATGATTGCCGGCGTCACTGCCAAGCCGTTCGCCATCGGCCCGGCTGCCGCCCGCCTGCTGCCATTTGCCGCCTTCATCGGGCTGATGATGGCGGAGCCGCTGCTGGCCGGCCTGCTCGGCGAGCGGTTCGACCCGCGCTGGCTTTACGGCCTGCGCAGTGGGGTGGCGGCGCTGCTCCTGCTGCTCTTCTGGCGCCATTACGAAGAGCTGCACGCGGTGCGCTGCCGGCCGGCGGCGCTGCTGCTGACCGCGCCATTGGCCGGTCTCGGTGTGCTGATCGTCTGGCTGACACTGGATGGCGGACCTTTCGTCCTCGGGGGCGGCGGTTCGGGTTTCGTGCCGCTGGCCGCCGACGGCAGCCTGCTGTGGCCGCTAGCTATCGTCCGCTTGCTCGGTTCGGCCCTGGTCGTACCCTTGATCGAAGAGCTGTTCTGGCGTTCGCTGGTGATGCGCTGGCTGGAGCGCAGCGATTTTGCCACCCTGGCACCGGCGGCAGTCGGCCTGCGAGCGGTGCTGCTGTCGAGCCTCGCTTTCGGCTTTGAGCACAGTCTGTGGGCCGCCGGTATCGTCGCCGGCCTGGTCTATGCCTTGCTCTATCGGCGCACCGGTTGTTTGTGGTCAGCAGTCGTTGCCCATGCGGTGACCAATGGCAGTCTGGGTCTCTGGGTCTTGTACGCCGGTGCCTGGCAGTACTGGTGACGGTGGCATGCCAGGAAATCTAAACATCATCTTCCCGTAACCTCCGCCGCTTATTCTCGGAGGCTGTCCATGACCGAATCGGCCAAGCCCATGTCCGCACGAATACTCCTCGTTGAAGATGAACCGGACGTCAGCGAGCTGATCCTGGTCAACCTGCGGCATGCCGGCTTCGTCGTCAATGCGGTAGACGATGCCGAAAAAGCCTGGAAGCTGCTGCGTGAGGAGCGGCCGGAAGCCGTCTTGCTCGACTGGTTGCTGCCGGGGATGTCGGGCTTCCAGCTGATCCGTCACATGCGCGCCGACCAGCGTTGTCGCGAGGTGCCGGTCATCATGCTGACGGCACGCAGTGCGGAGGTCGACAAGATTGCCGCCCTCGAGGCGGGCGCTGACGACTACGTGACCAAACCGTTTTCGCCGCGCGAACTGGTTGCCCGCGTCAAGGCCGTGCTGCGCCGTCGCGACGCCAAGTCGGTCGACGAGGGTGTCGAGCTGGGCGGTCTGCGCCTGATGCCGCACACGCGTAAGGCGCTGGCCGGCAAGACGCCGATCGTTCTGGGACCCACCGAGTTCCGCTTGCTGCATTTCCTGATGACACACGCCGAGCGGGTGCACAGCCGCGGACAGCTGCTGGATTATGTCTGGGGTGGCCGTCTGCACATCGAAGAGCGTACGGTCGATGTGCATATCCGGCGCCTGCGCTGCGTTCTCGAGGATCACCAGCTGGACGCCATGGTGCAGACGGTGCGCGGCATTGGCTATCGCTTTTCGACCGGGCCCAGCGACGCCTGACCACCCTCCGGCGGCTCCCGCAGCAGAGCCGCCAAGATGACAATGATCAATTTTCCCCGAATCCGACACTCCGTCTGCCTGATCGTCCTGGCTTGGGCTGGCGGCGCGCTGGCCGATAGCGCCGATACATTCAATGTGTACCTCGGCATGGGCCTGCTTGCCGACAGCAATCTGTTCCGCACGGACAACTCCCCCGAGCGCGATACCATTCTCACCAGTTCGCTGAACCTGTCGCTGAACAAGCCGCTGGCGCAGCAACGCTTCGTCATCGATGTCTCGCTGATCGACTATCGCTACGATCGCAACAGCTATCTCGACTTCACCGCCCGCAATCTCAATGCGCTCTGGCAGTGGACGTTCACACCAGCGTTGGTCGGTCAGCTTTCGCACGTGCGCACCGAAAATCTGAATAGTTTCGTCGATTACACCGCCGTCCAGCCGGAACTGCGCCGCAACATCCGCGAGAACGAGAACAGTCGCTTCGATGCCGACTGGCATGCCGGTGGCGGGCTGCATCTGCTGGCGGCGATCAGTCGCCAGAAACAACAGAACAGCGAGTTCTTCCGCCAGGAGAGCAGCTACGAACTTGACGGCGGCGATCTCGGCGCGCGCTACATCTGGCGCTCCGGTGCCAGTCTGCAACTGGTCCAGCGCTCGGGCAGGGGGGAGTACACCGGCCGCAAGCGCGTCGGCTTCGATGTCGTGCCGGCGCCCTTCAATTCGCAATACGACACGGCTTTTCGGCAGCGCGAGCTGGAAATGCGCCTGAGCGTGCCGCTGACCGGCAAGTCGACGCTCAGTGCGCGGCTGGCCCGGCAGAAGCGAACGCACGACTACTTTTATCAACGCGATTACGCCGAAACCATCGGTCGGCTGGAGCACACCTGGCAGCCGAGCGGACGGCTCAGTCTGACGACCGCCGTGCGGCGCGAGGTCGGCGTCTATCAGGATTTCGCCAGCAGCTATTACCTGAGCGATGGCGTCAGTCTGCAGCCGGCCTGGCAGATGACCAACCGGGTCAGCGCCCGGCTCGCTTACGACTGGCAACGACGGCGTTACGAAGGGGCGATCTTCCCCGGCCTGCCGCAACGCCGGGAAGATCTGCAGAGTGCCCGCGCCTCAGTCGACTGGCTGCCGGACGACCGGCTGGCCGTCAATCTGGCCTATCAGCGCGACGAGCGCGACGCCAACCAGAGGGGTCGCGATTTCGTGTCCGATCAATGGTCGCTGAACCTGCGCCTGAACTTCTGATCCGCCGTCAATCGCTCAGGGTACCGCCGAGCTGGCGGTAGTGGGCGACGACCAGGGGTACGTAGCGGCGGGTTTCGGCGTACGGCGGAATCCGCCGGCCGTGGCGCAGGACGGCGTTTTCCCCGGCATTGTAGGCAGCCAGGGCCAGTTCGAGGTCGTTGCCGAACAGGCGCAGGAGGTCGCGCAGGTAACGGGCGCCGGCCTGGACGTTGGCCCCCGGGTCGAAAAGCTTGCTCGTGCCATAGCGTCGTGCCGTTCCCGGCAGCAATTGCATCAGGCCGCTGGCCCCCTTGGGCGACACGGCATCCCGCCGATAGCCGGACTCCACGGCAATCACCGCATGCAGCAATTCGATGGCGACGCCGGTATCCAGGCTGGCCCGGGCAATCTCCTCGTGAAAGGGGCGCTTTTCCGCCGGCAGGGCGAAGATGCCGCGCGGCCGGCGCAAGGCCTCGCGCGCCGGGGCCAGGCGGTCGGGCAGGAACATCCGGTAGCGTCCGTCGTTCGGAATATTGCTGAAATGCTCGACGCCATCATCGTCGGTGAAGGCGAAGATGCCAGCCGGTGCAGCCGAGGCGCCGACGCAGACAAGGCCGAGCAGAAGTGAGAGCAGGGGGCGGTGCGGCATCGGGAAAATGGCCCAGGGTGAGAGCCCGACTCTAACGGGCGTCAATTACAGGGATGTAACAGCTTACCGGCGTCACGTTGCTGTAACGCGTCCTGCATAAGATTTCGGGTCCGATCTGTAACCTACGGAAAGCCCCCGTGCCACTTCTCCCGTTCCGTCGTTCCGTCGCCAGCTTTCGCCAGTTCGGCTTCACGCTGCTCGAATTGCTGGTTGTCATGGTCATCATCGGCTTGCTCGCCGGCTATGTCGGGCCCAAGTATTTCTCCCAGGTCGGCAAGTCGGAAATCAAAGCCGTGCGGGCACAGATCGATGCCCTGGAAAAAGCGCTCGATCAGTATCGCCTGGACGTTGGCCGCTATCCGACCAGCGAACAGGGACTGGCGGCACTGAACAAGCGCCCGGCCGGCGAGAACCGCTGGCAGGGACCCTACCTGCGCAAGGATGTGCCGAACGACCCGTGGGGTGGCGCTTACCAGTACCGCTCGCCCGGCGAAAACGGCGATTTCGACCTCTATTCCTTCGGCAAGGACGGTCGCGCCGGCGGCGAGGGCGATGCCGCCGACATCACCAACTGGTGAGCGCGCCCGGCATGGAATTCGAGGTGACGGCGATCCTTCCCGGTCAAGGAGTGACGCGCCTGCGCCTGGCCGCCGCTTCGGCCGAAGCCCTGGCCGAGTTGCCGGCCCTGCGTGACGCTGTCGTCGTTTCCTCGCGCCAGCTCGGTGGCCGGCGCAGCCGACGCCGCGGTGTCTTTCCGTTGCCGCTGTTCACCCGCCAATTACTGGCCCTGCAGCGCGCCGGCCTGACCGTCTTCGAAGGCCTGGAAACCCTGGCCGCCCAGGACAGCGATCCGCTCACCGCCGAGGTGCTGGAGGCCTTGCTCGGCCACCTGCGCGAGGGCTTGTCGTTGTCGGCGGCGCTGCAGCGCCATCCCGAAGCCTTTCCCGATCTCTACGTGGCGACCGTCCGGGCCAGCGAACGGACTGGTGACCTGAGCGAGGCACTGGAACGCTATCTGGCCTTCCACGAGAAACTGGCCGAACTGAAGAAGAAAATCGTCAGCGCTGCCATCTACCCTGTGCTGCTGATTGCCATCGGCGGTCTGGTGACCCTCTTCCTGCTCGGCTATGTGGTCCCGCGCTTCGCCCTGGTCTTCGCCGACAGCGGCCGCGAACCGGAGGGTCTGTCGAGTCTCCTGTTTGCCTGGGGCGGCTTCATCAACGAGCACGCTGGCAGCCTCGC
Source organism: Betaproteobacteria bacterium UBA2293 (assembly GCA_002345845.1). The sequence goes on from DDWF01000196.1 coordinate 40,208, forward strand.
CATCGCCAGCGTGCTGGCCGTCGGCGGTCTGGTCGTCATCGCTTCAATGCCGGCCGTGCGTGCCGCCGCCGCCCGGGCCGTGTGGCGGGTGCCGGCGCTGGGCAAGCATATCCGTCTGGTGTACCTGGCACGTTTCTACCGCACCACGGGCATGCTGCTGCGCGCTGGTATTCCCCTGAAAACCGCGCTCGGCATGATTGCCGAGATCCTGCCCGTGGCGCTACGTGCCGGGCTGGCCCGCAGCGTCGCCGATATCGAGCAAGGGCGCAGCTTCTCGCAGGCCGCCGAGGGCGGCGGGCTGACCACGCCCGTAGCCCTGCGCATGATTGCGGTCGGTGAGCGGAGCGGCCAGTTGGGCGAGATGCTGGAATCGGTCGCCGGCTTCTACGACGAAGAAATCAACCGCCTGGTCGATACCTTCACCCGGCTGTTCGAGCCGCTGCTGATGACGGTGATCGGCGGCGTCATTGGCGGCATCGTGCTCTTGCTCTACATGCCGATCTTCGAACTGGCCGGCAATTTCCAGTAAGGGCGCCATGAACTCACCAATCGAACGACTCCCCGATCTGCAGCAAGCCGCCACCTCTCTCGTTGCTGAGGGCCATGGCCTGCCGGCCGTCGCCGCCGCCCTGCAGCAGGCGCACGGTCTTGACGAGGAGGCCGCCCATGCCGCCGCGGCCATTCCCTTCGGCCTGCAGGCCATTCGTCTCGAGGCCCTGGCGCCGGATGCGCTGGTCCGCTCGCTGGCACCGTTCGCCGAATTCGTCCGCCGCCAGGTGTTGCTGCTTGAGCACGATGACGGCTATCTGGTGGTTGCCCCCGATCCTTTCTCGCTGGCCCTGCGCGACTGGCTGGAAGGCATCGTGCCGTTCGGTCGCCGCATGCTCTGGCGCCCGGCGCCGGCCAGCGTGGTGGCGGCCTATCTGGCCCGCGAGGAATCGCATGTGCGCGCCCTCGACGGCAGCATCGGCGGCGAAGGCGGCGCCCAGGCCACCGGTCATGTGGCCGAGGACCTGTCGTTGCAGCGCATTTCCGAGGATGGCAGCGCCGTTGTCCGCCTCGTTCGCTCGACTCTGCACGACGGGCTCAAGGCGGGCGCCTCGGACATCCACATCGAGGCCCATGCCCGCGGTTTGGCCATCAAGTACCGCATCGACGGCGTCCTCAACTATGCCGGCTCGATCGACGGCCAGGAGAATGCCGAGCAGGTGGTTTCGCGCATCAAGGTCTTGTCCGAGCTCGACATTGCCGAGCGCCGGGTGCCGCAGGACGGCCGCTTCAAAGTCAACTGGCAGGGCCGCGAGGTCGACATCCGGGTGTCGGTGATGCCCAGCATCTGGGGCGAGGACGCCGTGCTGCGCGTGCTCGACAAGCAGGCGCTGACCGATCACCTGGACGGCTTGCGCCTCGACGCCATGGGCTTCGATGCCGACACCATGAGCCGTATCCGCCGCCTGGCCGCCGAGCCCTACGGCATGGTCCTGGTCACCGGGCCGACCGGTAGCGGCAAGACGACCACGCTGTACGCGGCGCTCTCCGAGATCAATCGCGGTGAGGACAAGATCGTCACCATTGAGGATCCCGTCGAATACCAGTTGTCCGGAGTCCTGCAGATTCCCGTCAATGAGAAGAAGGGGCTGACCTTCGCCCGCGGCCTGCGCTCCATCCTGCGCCACGATCCGGACAAGATCATGGTCGGCGAAATCCGCGATGCCGAAACGGCGCAGATTGCCGTGCAGGCCGCGTTGACTGGCCACCTCGTGTTCACCACCGTGCATGCCAACAACGTCTTCGACGTCATCGGCCGCTTTTTGCACATGGAAGTCGATCCCTACAACCTGGTCTCGGCGCTCAATGGCGTCGTCGCCCAGCGCCTGATCCGCACTCTGTGCCCGGCCTGTGCCCGGCCTGTGCAGCCGACCGCCGAGGTCTTGAGCGATGCCGACATCGCGCCGGCCGCCGCGGCCAGCTGGCAGTTCCGCCAGGCGGTGGGTTGCGGCACCTGCCGGGGCACCGGTTACAAGGGGCGGCGCGCGATCGCCGAACTGCTCGTGCTCAATGACGAAATCCGCGAGCTGATCATCGGCCGGGCGCCAATCCGCCAGCTCAAGGAGGCCGCCCGCCGTGGCGGCACCCGCTCGCTGCGCGAAAGTGCGCTCGATCTCGTACGCGACGGCATCACCAGTCTGGAGGAGGCGAACCGTGTCACTTTCGTGGCTTGATCAACTGGTCCTGCTCGTGCATCCGCGGCAGGTCGTGCTGGAACACTTTCCCTGGCGTGGCGAACGCTCGCGTCAGCAGGCCGAAGTGGCGCTGCCAACGCCTGGCCAGGCGGAATGGCAGCCCGCCCTAGATGCCGCTGCCGAGCTTCTCGCCAATGCCCCGCGCGGCGCCGCGCTGCGCATTGTCGTTGCCGATGCGCTGGTGCGTTACGCGCTGCTGCCGTGGAACGAAACCCTGCTCGGCCGGAAGGATCGCCAGGCCATGGCGCTTGCCCTGCTGCGCAACAGTCTGGGGGAAAAGGCTGGCACCCTGGAAATTGCCGTCGACGACCCGTGCTTCGAGCAGAACGGTGTAGCGGCCGGAATCGAGCGCGAACTGCTCGATGGTCTGCGGCGGATCGCCAAGGGGCGCCACCAGCGCCTGGGCAGCATCCGGCCCCGGCTGCTGGCGGAACTCGCTGCCCGCCGCCAGCAGCTCGGCGACGGCTGGTTCGCCTGCGTCGACGACGACTGGATCAGCCTGCTCGGCCTGGCTGGCGGCTCACCGGTGCGCCTGCGCAACCACCGGGCGACACCGGCAGAACTGGCTGGCCTGCTGGCCGCCGAAGCGGCGGCGATTGCCGGGCGCCGTGTCGACATCATCGGCCAGGCCGGGGTAGCGCCGCCTGTCGCTGCCTGGGATGTCCGCCAACAGGACTTTTGCCTGTGCGGAGCTGCTGGTGCGTGATCCCGGACTGGATTTCCAGCCGCGTCGCCCCAGCTTGCTGGTCGGCGTCCTGCTGCTTGCCGCGGTCGTCCTCGGGAGCGATGCCGTGTTTGAGTACACGCGTCTCGGTGAAGCGCTGGGCGAAGCCGAAAGTCGCCTGGCACAAAGCGAGCGGCGGCTTGAGCGCCTGCGCGCCAGCGAGCGCCAGGAGCAGCCCGGACAATTGCTCAACCCGGAAGAGAACCGCTCCCTGCAGCTAGCCGTGTCGGCGATCACCGTCGATTGGGAGGGACTGTATCGGCGCATCGATGCCGCCAGCGGCGAGGAGGTCAGCCTGCTTGCCGTCAGTCCCAACCTGGCCGGCAGCACCGTCCATATCAGCGGCGAGGCGCGCGACATGAAGGCAGCCCTGGCTTTCGTCGAGTCCCTGAAGCAGCCACCCCTGGTACGCGTCGTCCTGGTCTCCCACCAGATTCGCCAGAGCGATCCGCAACGTCCGGTCTTTTTCGAGATTTCCGCCGCATGGTCTCCCGCTTCCTGAAGGCGGCGCCGCTGCGGCTGCGCTTCGCCCTTGCCAACCTGCGGCCGCTGCCCCTGCTCGCCTTTGTTCTGGTGCTGGCCGTCGTCGTCTGCCAGGTGGTACTCATGCCCAGCCGCGAGCGGGCGCTTGCCGAGGCCGAGGAAAGCCTGACGCAGAGCGAACGCGCCGTGCGTCGCCAGCAGATTGCCCGTCAGGAACAGGCCGCATCGCCGGCCGAGGCGCGGCAACGCCTGCTCGACCGTTTTCCCGGCGAGCAGGGGCTGAACGCCGAGCTCGGACGCGTGCTGGAACTGGCCGGCACGCACGGGCTGACTCTGCCCGAGGGCGAATATCGTCTGGTTGCCGGCAAGGACGGCCTGTTCGACCGTTACGTGCTGAACCTGCCGGTGAGTGGAGGCTATCAGGCCATTCGCGGCTACGCCCGTGCCATCCGCCAGGAGTTTCCCGAAATGGCCATTGATGACCTGACCATCCGCCGGCCCAACATCGGCGCCGGCCAGGTTGATGCACAGTTGCGCCTGATCCTGTTCGCGCGGAAAGGAGCGGCATGAAACCCACCCCGGGGCAGCGCTGGATGGCGCTTGGAGGGCTGCTGCTGGCGACCCTGGCAGCCGGCATGATGATCGAGGAAGAAGCCGCTGATGAGCCGGAGCCGCGCCGCCCGCGCAGCGAACGGCCGGCTACGCCGACGGCCGGCGCGCTGCCGCCCGCTCCCGTCGCGGCGCAGCCACTGCCAGAGAAAGCTGACGCAGCACCCTTGCCCGACCCGTTCCGCACGCACAGCTGGTACATCGCCCCGCCGCCACCACCACCGGCACAGCCGGTAGCGCCGCCGCTGCCCTTCAGCTATCTCGGCAAGGTCGTCGAGGATGAAGAAATCCGCGTCTTCCTCTCACATCAGGGCCGCCACCTGATCGTCCGTCAGGGCGACAAGCTCGATCGCAACTACGTGGTTGAAGCCATCGAAGGCAACCGGATGCGCATCCGCTACCTGCCCCTGAATGAAGAGCAGGAACTGGCGATCGGCGGCGAGAGCTGAGTGATCGCCGGGATGCGATTGTCATCGTTTCTTCACCGCCGGGTAACACGCTCCCCTTACATTGACAGTCCAGCTTATCGGGAGAGTCACCATGAAGCGTGAGGAAATGATTCGGCTCCTGGTGCTCGATCGCCTTGAGCACCGCGAGGACATGCGTCGCTATATGCACCTGCATCATGTGCTGGAAAACGGATTCCGTGGATTCCGCAATCTGTCGGACGCCGAATTGCTGGCCGAAATACGGGCTCTTGGGCTTGACCGGCCTATCGATGCGGAGGCGGATGGCGACCTTGCCGATGACGACTGCGCCTTCGATTCCAGCTCGCTGGCCGGCTTCGGTCTGGCCATCGAGACGCTGGCCGACCGCCTTCGCTGATCGTAGGGCTAGCAAACGACGAAAGGCCCGCCAATCGGCGGGCCTTTCGTTTAGTCCTGCGGGAGCGCGAATCAGGCGCGGCGGCGCAGGCTCATGGCACCGATCATGCCCAGGCCGGCCAGCAGCATGGCCAGCGACTTCGGTTCCGGAACGGCGGCCAGGATCAGGTCGCCATCGGCGACATAGAGCAGGTTGCCGGCAGTGCTGACGCCTTGCACGCTGTTGATCGTGCTGAGGAAGGTGGCATCGAACGGTGCACCCAGACGCAGCGAAAAGGTGCTGTTGCCGCCGGCGATGGTGGCCGGAGAAAACACGCTGCTGTCGTAGCCGGTGACTGTCAGGTCGAGCGTCGCGCCACCGAACTGCATGGTGTTGCCGACATAGCCGAGGCTGCCGCCGCCACTGCTGATGCTGCCTTCCATGATCTTCACGCCGTCCATAAAGCCGCTGTCGGTGCCGAAGTTGAGATTCGGCGTGGTGTCCAGGTAGAGGGCGAAGCTGCCGCTGTTGACGCCGAAGGTTTCACCAAAGGCACTGACCGAGGTACGGCTGCTGCTGAAGTCGGCGACGATAGTGAGTTCGTAATTGTTGGCCGCCAGGCCGGGGCTTTGAACACCCTCGCCGTTGAGCAGGTGGGCGGTGACGGAGGACTGATAGTAGCCGTGGGCATCGGTGGCGTTTTGCGGGTCGAGCAGCAGGACGCCAGCCGAGGACAGGTCGTAGGTGTTGAAGGGACCGACCGTCTCCACACCGTAATCGGCGGTGCCGATCCAGTTGGGGGCGGCCAGCGCCGGTGCTGCGGCGAGCGCGGCAACGGTGGCTAGGGCGAAGTGAGTGATTTTCATGGGGGTTCTCTTGGTTGTCGGGTTGCGGGGGCGGCGCCACAGGCGGGGCGCCAGCCTCACCAGATTAGTCACCCAATGTTAGAAAACCGTGATGCTGGAGCGATGATTTGCTGAGCCGTTCGGCTCATGCCGCTGCCATGCTGGCTGCCCGGTGAGCTGATGTCGGCTGGCGGCTTTTCCCGCCTGCCCTTGCAGGGTGGCCAGGTGGCGGAGCACGGCGGGTACGTAGGCCTGGGTTTCCGGATAGGGGGGGATTCCGCCGTGGCGGGTGACAGCACCTTCGCCGGCGTTATAGGCGGCGAGGGCCAGATCTTTCCGGGCGGGAAAACGGTCAATCAGGAAACGCAAATAACGGGTGCCGGCCTGCAGGTTGGCCTGTAGGTCATGGGGATCGTCGGTACCGAAGCGGCGGGCCGTGGCCGGCATCAGCTGCATCAGGCCGATGGCGCCGCGCGGCGAGACGGCATCCGCCCGGTAGCCCGACTCGACGGCGATCACGGCATGGACCAGGGCAGCATCGACACCCGCCTTGCGGGCGGCGGCGGCGATCTCGGCGGCATAGGGCAGGCTGGCCGCGGCCGGCGCCGTGGTGGCCAGCCGATAGGCAGGCGCATCGTCCAGTTGCAGGCGATAGGGCGAGGCCCCGGCGCTACCTGCCAGCAACAGGCTGCAACAGAGCGCTATCAGGCGCGCCATGCCGGATTTCTGGCCAGGTGGCGGGTCAGCAATGGCCGGACCAGCAGCCCGAGAGCGATGCCCGCCATATCGGCCACGCCATCCTCCCAGGAGGGATCCCGGCCCGGTACCCAGAGCTGGTTCAGTTCGTCGGCGACGGCGACGCTCAGGCCGATGCCGATGATCACGGTCAGCGGCACGCGTGGCAGCGCCAGACGCAAGGCGACCGCCAGCAGGGCGAAGACACCGATGTGCGCCAGCTTGTCCCAGGGGGAGGCAACCAGACCGGCCGATGCTTCGGTGCTGCCGAAGCCAAAGAGCAGGGCGGAAATGCCGCTCAGGATCACCATGCCGAGCAGGCGCGGCTCAATAGGCATGACGATCGCGGACGACGACGGCGACCGTTTTGGCGATGATGTAGATGTCCAGGCCGAGCGACCAGTTGCGCAGATAATCGAGATCGAAGTCGATACGCGCCTTCATCTTGTCCAGCGTGTCGGTCTCGCCGCGCAGGCCGTTGATCTGCGCCCAGCCGGTGATGCCCGGCTTGACCTTGTGGCGGACCATGTAGCCCTTGATCAGCTTGCGGTACTGCTCGTTGTGGGCCACCGCATGCGGGCGCGGGCCGACGATGCTCATCCGTCCCTGCAGGACATTGACGAACTGAGGCAGTTCGTCAAGCGAGGTCTTGCGCAGGATGGCGCCCAAGCGGGTGATGCGCTGGTCACCCTGGCGCGCCTGGACGATGCTGGCGCCGTCTTCGCAGACGGTCATCGAACGGAACTTGTAGACCACGATTTCCTGGCCATCCAGCCCGTAACGGCGTTGCTTGAAGATCACCGGGCCGGGCGACGAGAGCTTGACGCCGATGGCCAGCAGCAGCAGCAGCGGCGAGATCAGGAGCAGGATCAGCGAGCCCAGGAGCAGGTCCTCGGTCCGCTTGATCAGGCCGTTGACGCCGGTGAACGGTGTCTCGCAGACGGAGACGACCGGCATGTCGCAGACTGATTCCGTCCGGCTCTGGATCATGTCGGTGACGAACAGGTCGGGCACGAAGTAGATTGAGGCCGTGGTGTCGCGCAGATCGTCCAACAGGCGCAGGATGCGCGGCTGGGTGGCCATCGGCAGCGAAATGTAGATGTGGTTGATGCCCTGCGCCTTGGTGTACGCGGCCACCTCGTCGATGCGGCCGAGCAGTGGCCGCTCATGGCCGGCGGTGCGCAGGCGGTCGATGCTGCGATCGTCGAAGAAGCCGCGCATCTGGAGATCGGTGTAGGGACTGCAGACCAGGCGGTGGGCCAGTTCGGCGCCCTGTTCGTTCAAGCCGACGACAATCGCCCGCTTGCTGCCCTGAGCCTTCAACAGCCAGGGGGCGGCGAGGCGGAAAACGGCATGGCCGGCGACCAGGGCCACGGGCGTGGCCCACAGCCAGGTGACGATGGCGTGTTGGGAGAACAGCCCCAGGCTGCGCGTGGCGTAGCCGAAGAACAGGAAGAGCAGGGTGATGAACAGCCAGCTGCTCAGAATGCCCAGCAGACTGCGGCCGAAAGATTCCTGCAGGCGTGGATGGGCCGGAAAGGTGAGGGCGAAGGCCATCAGCGAGACGATCATGTAGGGCAGCGAAATCTCGCCATCCTCGAACAGGGCGATCAGCCAGATCGTGCTGGTCAGAATGGCCGGTTCCAGGATGATCTCGACCAGGTTGATCAGGTTGTCGCGGCCGATGTGCAGGCTCGTCGCCCGGTGGAAACGCGACGGGCTGCCGATGTACTGGGCGGCTGCCGGTGGGGCGGTTTCGCAGAAGGAGGCGACGGTGTTCATGGGCAGTCGATTGAGGTGGTTAACAACCGGGGGCAAGGCGCTACCGGGAAACGCAGCGTATGCCGAATTCATTAAATAAATATGACGGGCAGCGGCTCTCGGTAAATCGTAGCGGCCGTTTGCAGACAGTCACCATGGCCCATCCGTATTACGGCAATGCGAAAGAGAGTGTTTTTTTGTGCCGGATTACAAATGCTCGGTGCCAATGAGCCGAACGGACTAATTTCGTGACCGGGGTGCAAGCGAACCGATGTCATAAAGCGCCGGCAGACTCGTTTATCCAAGGGCAGCTCGTCTGCTTCTTTCGCCACCCCTGAATCCTGAACAGAGAGGTTTTCCATGAAAGGCATCAAGCATCCCACGAACGATCTGACGGTCAATCCGTCGGGTAACGACTCCATCATCGACATCATTGGTCGTCTCGACATTTCCCGTCGTCGCTTCGTCCAGGGCACGACCAGTGCTGGCGTTCTGGCAGCTGCCGGCGGCGTCACCCTGTCCGGCCTCGTCGGCACTGTCGAAGCTGCCCAACCGGGCAATATGGCCGTCGGTATCGGCTTTGAAGGCATTCCGCCGGCCGTCCGGGGGGCCAATGGGATGGTCGCCGATCTTGTCGCCGTGCCCAACGGCTATACCGCCAAACTGCTCGTCGCCTGGGGCGATCCGATCATGCCCGGGGCGCCGGCCTACAAGGCGGATGCCTCCAACAGCGCTGCCGATCAGCAAAAACAGTACGGCATGCACACCGACGGCATGCATTTCTTCCCCTTCCCGAGTCGTGGCCGGGAACTCAGCGATCGCGGCATTCTTTGCGCCAACAATGAGTACACCCACGAGGACATCCTGTTCCCGGATGGCCAAGTCGGCGCCGGTTATACCATCGAAAAGTGCCGCAAGTCGCAGTCGGCACACGGTGTTTCCATCCTTGAAATCCGCCGCGTCAATGGCAAGTGGTCGGTGGTTGGCAATTCGATTTACGGCCGTCGCCTGACCTCCAACACGCCGATGCGCATTTCCGGCCCGGCCGCCGGCCACGCGTTGATGAAGACCAAGGGCTACAACATCACGCCGACCGGTTCCCTGCCGACCGGCCAGATGACCGACGGCTACTCGGCCAACGGCACCATCAACAACTGCGCGCACGGCATCACGCCGTGGGGTACCTACCTGACCTGCGAAGAAAACTGGAACGGCAACTTCGGCGCCAATGCCCCCCTGCCGGGCGCCGGCACCGAGGCCGGCAAGCTCTACAACCGCTACGGTGTGACCGCTGGTGGTTTCGGCTACCGCTGGCATACAGTTGATCCGCGCTTCGATCTAGCGGAGAACCCGAACGAAACCAACCTGTTCGGCTGGGTCGTCGAAGTCGATCCGCTCGATCCGAAGTCGGTTCCGGTCAAGCGCACCGCCCTCGGTCGCATCAAGCATGAGAGCGCCCAGTACGTTGTTGATCGTACCAACCGCCTGGCCTTCTACATGGGCGACGACGAACGCAACGAATACATCTACAAGTTTGTTTGTGCCGGCAAGTACAACCCGGGCAACAAGGCCGCCAACCGCAATCTGCTCGACGAAGGCACCCTCTACGTTGCCCGCTTCAACGAGGACATGACTGGCGTCTGGCTGGCTCTGCGTCCGGAAACCATCGGCGTGGACGGCTTCGCCCTGCGCGACAACCCGAATTTCGCCGCTGCCGACGACGCCGAAGTGATGGCCAAGATCCTCATCAAGACCCGCATGGCAGCCGATGCCGTCGGCGCCACGATGATGGACCGTCCGGAATGGACCGGCGCCCGTCCGCGCCTCAACGCCAACGACGAGGTTGAGGTCTATTGCACCCTGACCAACAACAACCGTCGTGGCACCTCGCCGGCCTCCGCCAACAAGGCCGACGGCACCACCACCGCCGCATCTGCCCGGCCGGCGGTCGATGCCGCCAACCCGAGCGAAGACAACATCTACGGCCACATCATCCGCTGGCGTGAAGATGACAAGTCGGTTGCCGCTGTCGGCTTCACCTGGGACATCTTCGTCCAGTGCGGCGATACGAAAACCACGCGTACCGCCAAGCCGACCAATGACTACAAGGGCAACATCATTGCCGACCCGGTCGGCAGCGCCGACCTGGGTGCGCCGGATGGCCTGTGGTTCGACCAGTTTGGTCGTCTCTGGGTGCAGACCGACCAGGCCGGCACTGGCGGTGGTGAATGGATCAACATCGGTGCCAACAGCCTTTCCTGTGCCGATCCGGTCACCAAGGAGTTCCGCCGTTTCCTGACCGGCCCGAACGGCTGCGAAGTCACCGGCATCACCATGACGCCGGATGGCAAGGCAGTTTTCGTCGGCGTCCAGCACCCCGGTGAAGGCGCCACCGCCGCCAACCCGACCCAGCACTCGGACTGGCCGGCCAGCCAGTGGTCCACCCGCGACGATGGCACGCCGCTGCCGGCAGGCCGTCCGCGTTCCAGCGTCGTCGTCATCACCAAGGACGATGGCGGCATCATCGGCACCTGATCGACCTGGCCCGCACCGGCAGCTGCCGGGCGGGCCAACCTGCATAACAGAAAGGATTTGTACATGCTCAACCGCAATCTCATCACCGGCCTCATCCTGGCCGCCACCACCGTCGGCGCCCAGGCTGCCGGCGTCATTGTTGACCGCGCCAACGTCCCGGCCAACGCCATCGTCATTGATTTCGAAAACTACGACGGCCTCGTCGTCAACGCCGGCGACAGCCTCGCCATCGGTGGTGTCACCTTCACCCCGGGCGAGCAGCTGACCGTTGGTCAGAACATCGCCGATCTTGGCGAAAATGGCATCTGGGGCGCCGGCAACAGGTTCGTCTCCTTCGATAACATCGGCAACATGACGCTGGACATCAGCTTCAACGGCCACAGCACCATGGGCGTTGCCTTCGACTACAGCGTCTGGGACACCGATCTCGACGGCTCGGCCTTCCTGACCGCCCGCTATTTCGACCTGGGCAACAACCTGATCAAGACCACGAAGTTCATCTTCTCGCCCTTCGGTGCCGACACCTACAACCAGTTCCAGAGCTTCGGCTACGTCAGCGACAGCGCCAACATCGCCCGTGTCACCCTGACCGGCGACGGCGTCGTCTTCGACAACCTCACCTACACCCAGCCGGTCCCCGAGCCGCACAGCATCGCCATGCTGCTCGCCGGCCTCGGCCTGGTTGGTGCAGTGGCCCGTCGTCGCCAGCGCGTCTGATTCGGAAATATCTCAGAAGGACAAAAGGCCGGGGGATTGCCCGGCCTTTTCTTTGCCTCGCCAACCCGCCGGGCCTATCCCCGCGAATCACCCCAGCGCAGCTTGCACTGGTCATCGCCGACGTAGGTTGTTTCCCCGGCGCGATCGACGCAATAGCGTGGCGAAACGATCATTTCGGAGAATTCCATGCCCTCGCCGATGCGTGTGTATTCGAAGAGCACGCTGCGAATGACCTTGGCCCCCTTGCGCAGGTGGCTGCCATGGCCGATCCAGGCCGGGCCGATCACCGAACAGCCGGGCTCGATCCTGACATTCGAACCGATATAGGCCGGGCCGACGATCTTGCAACTGCCCCAGGCAATGGAAGTATTCGGCCCGACCCGGACGCCCGGTTCGATCTCCTTGCCCGGCATGTCCATCTGCGCCACCTCGCCACGCAGTACGCGCTGCAGCACCGACCAGTAATCAGTCACGCGGCCGATGTCGATCCAGTTGAAGAAGCGGTTCTGGACATAGAAGGGCATGCCGTTTTCCGCCATCAGCGGGAACAGCTGGCTGCCGATGTCGAACTCGACACCGGAGGGAACCAGATCCAGCACCGGCGGCTCGAAAATATAGATGCCGGTACTCGCCAGTGAGGACTTCGCCTCGGCCGGTTTCGGCTTTTCCTGAAAGGATTCGATCCGGCCGTCCGCGTTGGCCACCACGATGCCATAGTTCTGCACCTGATCCTTCGGCACCTCCAGCGCCACCACGCTGGCCATCGCGCCCTTGTCGCGGTGCTCAGCCAGGGCCGCATCGAGATCGAGATCGATGATCGCATCGCCGCAGATGACCAACGTCGTTTCGTCGAAGAAACCGCCGAAATCCTGGATCGCCTTCATGCCGCCGGCCGAACCCTTGGGCTTGGGCACGATGTCGCCGTGATCGTGGATGCCCTCGTACGAGTAACCGATACTCGCTCCCCAGCGCCGGCCGTCACCGAAATAATCCTCGATCTTCCGGTGGTGATAAGCCACATTCACCATGATCTCGGTAATCCCGTAACGCACCAGATGCTCGATCAGGTACTCCATCACCGGCTTGCCGAGAATCGGCACCATCGGCTTCGGCAAATCCTTGGTCAGTGGTCGTACACGCGTTCCCTGGCCGGCGGCCAGGATCATTCCTTTTGCCATGAGTTTTCCTCGACTTTTTGTCCCGTCAGTAGTTGCCATGTCGCGCCAACAATGAACAAGGTGTTTGTCACCAGATAGCGCCGCCACAACCTTTTGGGTTCGGAGGCGAAGCGGTGCAGCCATTCAAGGCCGTTGCTCCGCATCCATTCGGGAGCGCGAGAGATTGTCCCGGCATGAAAGTCGAAGGCGGCACCGACGCCGATCATTACCGCCTGCACTCGACCGCGGTGGGCTGCCATCCAGCGCTCTTGCTTCGGGCAGCCCAGGCCAACAAAAACGATACCCGCCTCGCTGGCATTGATTGCCGCCACATCGGCCGTATCCTCCATGGCGCTCAACGGGCGAAACGGCGGGGATGCCGTGCCGGCGATGCGCAGGCCGGGGAAACTGGCGAGCAAGCGGTGCTCAAGTCGTTGCAGGATTTCCGGCGTACTTCCATAGAAATAGACGGGTACGCTGTTGCGCTGGCACTGATCCAGCAGGTCCCACATCAGGTCCGGCCCGCTTACCCGATGCTGCCCGGCAAAGCCTTGTCGGCGCAGCATCCAGGCGACCGGGGCGCCATCCGGCGTCGCCATGTCGGAGCCGGCGATCACTTCGCGATAGACCGGCTCCCGGCTGGCGGTGACCACGACATGGGCGTTGCAGATAGTCACATAGCGGCTCTCACGGTCGCGCGCCCAGCACATGATGCGGCCAATGGCTTCTTCATTTTTCAATGCGTCGATCGGAACACCGAGCACGGAACCCGTGCGGCGTCCTGCAGTCAGGGCTTCTTCGGCGTGGCCAGGCATTTTTCGATTCCTTGGGCAAAGCGTTCGCACATGTTGGCCAGCGTGTAGCGGCTGGCATCGGCGTGGGCACTTTCTTGCATTCGCCGGTAACGAGCAGTGTTCGTGAGGAGGGCAATGACGGCATCCGCGTAGGCGCAGGGGTTGCCCTCGGCGATCAGGCTATTTTCTCCATTCCGGAGGTAAGCGATTTCAGGGCCGTGTCGCGAGTCCGCCATAGTGGCCATTGGTGCTCCTGCGCAGAATGCGTCAAGTACATGCAGCCCCACCGCTCCCGGATTGATGACAATGTTGGCCAAGCGAAAATAGGCAGCCTTCTCTGGTCCCTTGCGGACGCCGACGGCATGCAGCCAGGGACGACTGACCGACGCCTGATGTATCACTCCGGCATCTGGTCCATCACCCACCACGATCAGATGAAAGGCCGGTATGGCAGCATGTATCCGATCTGCTGCCGCGATCATTTCCGGCAGTCGTTTGTCGGCATAAAGCGAACCGCAAAACAGTCCGACCGGGGCATTGTCGCCGATGCCAAGCTCGCTGCGCAGGGCGGTGAGTTGCTCGGTCGAACAGACCGCCAGATCAGCCAGAAAGCCCTCATTGTCGATGGCGTTGTCAAGTACCGTGATGCGCTCTTCCGGATAGCCATCCCCCAGGAGAATGTCACGCGTCAGGTCCGTATAGGCGAACCACCAGTCCACCTGTCCGACCAGCATCCGTTTCCAGCGCTCACGCAGACCGTCCGGACGGTCTGCCTGAAAATTTCGGCCGTGGCCCCAGAAGGCGACGCGGGTATGCTGGAAGCGTCGCCGGATCAGCCAGCCGTAGTTGGCCAGCAGCTTGTTTTCCTGGGTCAGGATGATCAGGTCGGGGGCCGTGAGTTGCTGTGGGAGGCTCTGCCAGACAGCGGTCTGGCTACCCAGCGCGATGTAGCGGTTCTCGATGGCATGTGCCCAGGTCAGGACACCGGCATCTCGCTTCTTCATGGCCGCCCCGTCGGGTTGGCCATGTACGAGGTCGAAGGTGATGCCTAGCCGGGCCAGGGAGTGGCGCAGATCGTCGAACAGGCGCTCCCGGTAGTGGGTCAGGCGCTGCTGTACGCAAACCACATGCCGTTCGTTCATGCGTTACCTCCCTGGCGAGCAAGGATGGCTTCGTCGTAGATGTCCACCAATTTCCGGTAATTGGCCTCGGGTGAGTAGTGAGTTTCGTATGCCGCGCGCGCGTTGCGCCCCATCGTCGCCATCGCTTCTGGATGGTCAACTGCCCAGCGCAGCTTCTTCGCCAGGTCATCCGGGTTGCCGGGATCAAACAGGAGACCGGTGTTGTTGTCCTCGATGATAGTGGCGAGTGCCCCCAGTCTGCTGCCAATTACTGGTAACCCATGGGCATAGGCTTCGATTGCAACAAGTCCAAAAGTTTCAAGACAGATACTGGGCATCAACAGCGCGAAGGCCTCCTGCATTTGCCGATCAACAGCACTGCCATTCAGCCAGCCCAGTTGGATGGCATTGGGTAGTGCGGATAGCTCAGCTGCTTCCGGCCCATCACCGGCGATGCGCACATCGATGTCTGGGTGTATCCCTAAGGCATCACGCAAGGTGGTTATCCCTTTTTCCGGCGACAGGCGCCCGACGAATAGGAAATGCTTCTGGTGCCGCGAGGCGAGGGAGGCTGCCGGTGCAGCGACAAAATTGGGTTTGACCCGGATTCGGTCGGCAGGAAGGCCACCGGCCACCAGCTTGTCACGCCCGAATTCGGTCAGCGCGATGTAGCGGTCGACCCGGCGACGATAGGTGCCCAGACTCCGATGCAGGGTCAGCATGGCGGCCAACACGCTGCTCTGCAATCGAGAATCTCGATAGCAGCCCCGCCAGGCACCCCGCCAGGGCAACTTGCCCACACAGTCTTCGCAGATCCGGCCATCGCGCAGTAGCATGCCCTGCGGACAGATCAGGCGGTAGTTGTGCACGGTCTGTACAACTGCCACGCCGAACCTGTGCGCCGTCCAATAGGCCGCCGGTGAGATCAGCGGAAAGGTGTTGTGGACATGCATGACATCCGGTCGCTCCTGTGCGATCAGCGCACCGAGCTCCGCAGCTGAGCGCTGGGCCCACAGCGTGCTGGCAGCCGCCTCGGCGCGATTCATCCCGGTGAGTTCATGGTTGCTCCGCCGGTACTCAATGACGCTGTGCCCGTTGTCGCGCAGCAAGGCAGTCTCGGCGTCAACCACAGCATCCTCGCCGCCGGCCTGCTGATAGCTGTTATGCACTATCAGAACCTTAGGCACGACGCTGTCTCGCGTGATCAGCAAGCAGGCGAATGTAAGGCCACGCGAAATGCAGAGGCCAGAGCAAGCCCCCGTGCCGGCGGGTGAAATGTCGCCAGGAACGGGGGGGCAGTCCCTTGCGCGATAACATTTTGCGCCAGCGCTCGGTTAGGGGCAGGCGCTTGTCGCGATAGGTGCCATCGGTGGGGTTGTTGGTGCATTCGCCAAGATGTCCGGGGGCGACGTAAACCTGGAAGCCTGCCCGACGGGCGCGCAATGCGTAGTCAGTATCGCCCATGGCGTGTTCGAACACCGGATCGAGATTGCCGATGGACTGAACGACTGCCGCTGGAATCAGTACGATGTTGCCATTCATTGCGTGGCATTCGACCGGTTCGGTGGTGCGACCGAGACGCCGGTAGTTGAAGGGGCGCCAGCGGGAATGGGCAATGTCTCCGCCATAGCTGGTCTGGCCCGTCAATGGGTCGGCCGTGGCGCCGACGACGATGCACGGTTTGTCATGTCGCTTGTCGACGATCTCGGCGGTTTCAAGCAGTCGGCCGATCGCCTCGGGATGGAGACGGGTGTCGTCATTGAGCCACAGCAGATAGTCGTGGGGATATGCCATGGCCCGGGCCTGAGCCATGTGCATTCCCCGGTTCCAGAACAGGCTGCCATCGCCGTCGATAACTTCGGTCCAGGGATACGCGGCTCGGACGGCGGCAGCGGTGTCATCCGTGCTGCCATCGTCCACGAGAACGGCTCGCGGCACGATGCCAGCGTACCGGCAACTGACCTCCAGACGGGCCAATGCGTCGAGGGTTGAAGTGCGCCGGTTGAAGGCCGTGAGAACTCCGATGACGATGGGTGGCTCCGTTGCCGATGGCGAAGTGTCGGTCATGGCGTTGTGGTCCGTTCGAAGCTGATCAAGGTAGGATTTGGGCCGACTGTCAGAGGGAGGGTTGGCCTTTCGTCGGTTTGTTCCGGCCAACGCGTCACAGCAGATTGCCAGTTCACAGGGTGCAGCCCTTGCGGTAGTGGGAGTTGTAGTCGTGGACCTGGATGCGGGTTCCAGGCGATGGCGACTGGCAGACCTTCTCTTTCCCCCCAGCAGACAGTCGGACGTCCAGGCCCACTGCTGCAATGCTTGGGTTGCAGGCCATCGAGCCAGCGCATGGTCAGCAGGATCGCGTCGCGGGCGGGATGGGCTTGTCCCGCGCGATCAACCATGCCCGAAAGGTCATTGTCCCAGGCGTAGTAAATGTAACGGTCGAGTCCCGCGAAGGCTGCCAGAACGATTTGCCGGGCCAGCATCGCGGCGGCATCCTGGCGGTTGATTCGCCGCCCAATCCCCGGGGGCAGGGGCTCATTGTCCGGGTATACCTCGACACCTGCTTCCGTGCTCCATAGGGGTAGGTGGGCGATGCCATGCTGGCGCATCACTTCGCGCACGGTCTGGATTTCCCGCTGCATCCGGCGTTCGTCTTGCCATGCATAGAAATGGTAGGCGACGGCGTCTATATGCTGCCCGCCGCCAGCAGCCAGCCACGGGGCAAGCCGGTTATGTACGCCATTGACGAAACCCGGGCTGAGCAGCAAGGCTTCCGGGTCTTCGGCCTGCAGCACCTCGCGGGCGATGCGGGTCATTTCCACCAGGGTTTCGACGGTGCCCGTGTAGAAGCCGCCATGAACGCGCGGTGGCTTGGGTGGGCCGGAAAAATCCGGTTCGTTCCAGACTTCGTAGCAGCAGATGCGACCCCGATAGCGGCGGGCTACCGTGCGTACGTAGTCCTCCCAATCGGCCAGCGAGCGCGGTTCGGCGGCGCAGCCGTGACCGTAGCTGCAGGGCTCGCCCGGGCGAGCCGAGGCCCAGGCAGGGGTGGAGCCCAGTGTGTAGAGGACGCGCGTACCCTGCGACCAGGCTTCGTTGACGTAGAGGTCGAGGCGTCCGAATTGCCAGTCACCTTTTCGCGGTTCGATGTCGGCCCAACGGGTGCGGCTGTCCCACAAGCGGAGCAGACCGAAACCGAGCGGCGGCCAGGCGGTGGGGATCGCCTTTTCGCCCGGCGCCAGCAGTAGGCGGTGGAAATGGATGCCGAGAAAATCGCGGCTCAGGGGGCCTTTGCCGGACGGGTAAGTCAGACGTTCCCCGGACTGGGCCTGTACGGCAGGAAAACCGATTGCCAGCAGCGCAAGCGTCAGGGCAAGCAGTAGTGTCCGGATCAGGGGACTCATGGCGTGACAAAAGACTGGCGGGCAACGAACGGCCGGCTCACGCTGTTCGCTGCCCGTGCCGGCGCCAGAAGCGCGATCAGGAAACCGTAGAGGGCGCCATGAAAATAGAAGCCCTGGTAAGGAATGTAGTAGGCCAGGCTGGCAGCAAGAACCGCCAGCAGTACGATCTCCAGCAGTGGCGGGGCATCGTTGCGCTGACGGTCGTGAAGCAGTTTGCGGCGCAGGTGGAAATGGATCCAGAGCAGTGCGGCGAGGCCGATCACGCCTAGGCGGAGCAGGATTTGCACATAGAAGTTGTGCGGCGCGTATTCCACCTCCCGACCGAGGACATGGCGCTTGTAGCCGGTGCCGTAGGGCTTGCCCAGCAGCCACTCGCGGGGTGAGGCGCCAGCGTGGCCGGCCAGCAGTTCACGCCAACCCTCAATGCGGTCGGTGTGCGTACCCCGGGCTTCTCCAACCGCCGTGACGGAGCGGGTCAGGGTTTCCGCCAGCCGGTTTCCTGGGGAAAGGATCAACATCGCTGTTCCGGCACTGATCAGTGCGATGCCCAATCCGATCAGGGGTAACGCCCTGACAGCCAGGGTGGTGCGCAGGTGCCAGGCGACAACGGCGAGGGCGACTAGCGTGGCCACCCATACTGAACGATGTTGCAGGACGACGGCAAAGGCGAGCAGGGTGCCAGCGGATAGCAGGTGCTTCCAGCCATCGTGGCGCAGCCAATGGGCAAGATGGGCGACGCCGACCATGGCCAGGAACAGGGCCTGGTGCGACCCCACCGTGCGGAACTCGCTGCTAGCGCCGGCCAGTTCGACGACATGGGCGGAGACGAAGCCGTATTTCAGTCCGATCCAGCGGTAGACGACGACGGCCGCGATCAGCCAGGCTGTCCACCGAAGCATGTGCCAGAGGCGAGACAGAGGCTCTGGCGAATAACTGAAACTGGCGAAATACAGGCCAGCCATCCAGAAATAGGCGTTCCCCCGCGCCTCGACGCCGGCGCTGCTGCCGAACTGGACCAGACCCACAAGCAATGAATAGAAGAGCACCATGCCCAGAAGCAGCCAGCTGCGCCAGGCGGCGGACCACTGGGGTACGCCGATGAAGGCCATGCGAAATGCCAGGGCAGCCATCAGCAGCAGGAAGGCCAGGTCGTTGGTACTGACGTTGATGCCCAGCGGCAGGGCCGGTGCCGCCACGAAAACGGTTTCGACAACGAAGGCCAGGGCGACGATCCAGGCGCCCACCCAGACTCGCGCTGCGGCATTGACCAGCACCCACCAGCTGCCTAGGGCCAAGCCTATGGCCAGGATGAACGGCAAGGTCAGCATTCCGTAGCCGAGCAGGGTCATCATGACCTTCATCGATGCGTTTTCCCAGCTTGGCGATATACGTCAACATATTCGCGCACCCCGCGTTCAACGCCGAAACGTTCGGCAACCAGTCCGGGATAGGGAGCGGCTCGAGCACGCCAGGTGGGTGCCGGCGTTGCGCAGAAATGGCTTAATGCATTTGCAATACTCGTGGCATCGGGTTCAGCGTAAATCAGATGCGGGATGATGTTCCGCAGATCGCGCAAACCATCGACATCGGCCAGTAGGGCGGGAAGTCCGACCGAAAGCGCCTCCACTGCTGCAAGTCCCAGTCCCTCGTAGAGGGATGGCATCAGGTATAGATCCGCCGCCGCGAAGGCAGGTCGAGGCTCGGTCCAGCCGCAGAAGGTTACGCGCTCGGAGACGCCAAGCTGGATCGCCAGTTGGCGTTCGTCAGCATCGTTCGTTTCGGTGCCTACATGCAGATAGCGCAGTGTTGGTATGTCTGGAAGTTTCGCCAGTGCCTCGATGACGGCGTGGTGATTCTTGACGGGCGAGCAATTGCCGACGGTGACCAGTACGATATCGTGCTCACTAAAACCCCAGGATTCCCTGGCGGCTTGACGTTCTAAAGGCGTAACAGGAGCAAAACGCGCAGTGTCGATCCAGTTCCAGACCAGTTCTGACGAGATGCCGAACCGGGATTTCTCGTTGTCATGCACACCCGGCGCGATTGCTACATAGCGAACGCCCAGGGCGGCCAGATGGCGGCGTTGGAGGGCTCTTCGCCAGCGCAGGTTGCCATTGAAGGCGAAATTGTTATGTACGGTACGTACCACGCGGGCGCCTGCCGCCAGTGATGCCAGTCCGAACCAGTAACTGGCACCTTCGGCGTGCTGATGGACAACGTCGTAGCCACCAGTACGGACCAGATTGCGGAATTGCATGAAGAAACCCGGTGAGCGTTTGGCCGGCAGATGGTGAATCTGATAGCCCGCCGAGCGCAACGCGGTGGCATAGCTACCTTCTTCCGGGCCCGTACTGAGTAGTTCGCTCGTTACACCGTGTGCCTGCCAGAACGGTGCGGCGCAACGCAGCATGGTTTCGGCACCGGAGGGTTTCAGTTCATTGAGAACGTGGAGCACTTTCATGGTGGGTCAGGCTGCCTTGGCGATTGAGGATTTTCCGAATAGGGCTTGTTGGTAGCGTTCGACATAGGCTCGGGCTACGGCATCGGGTGCAAAGCGTTCGCTGGCAAGGTGAAGGCCGCGTCGGGAGCAGCTCGCATAACGCTCGGCATCGTCGAGCAGGGCCAGGATGCCTGCGGCGATTTCTTCGCTGGAGCGGACATCGACGAGTTGGCCGCCGCCATCGTTGCCGCCCAGCACCCAGGGTACGGCGCCACTGTCGCGACCGGCGACCACCGGCAGGCCGAGCGCCATCGCTTCGCCCAGGGTCATGCCGAAGGACTCCTCGATGGCCGGGTGCACAAGCAGATCCATGTCGGCCAGTTGCCGCATCGCTTCCGCATGCGCGGTCCAGCCATGGAAGACGAAGGCCTCGCCAAGACCCTGCTGGCGGACCCACTGCTCGGCAGCCTCGCCCGGCCCGTAACCGCTGCCGAACAGGTGCATCGACGCCTCCGGATGACGCTGCCGGACATTCTGCATGGCCAGCATGGCCGGCTTGGGATTCTTGCGATCAGACCAGTCGCTGAGCAGCATGGCCAGGCGGGGGGCTGGGCGGGGTGCTGTTCGTGGCTGGCCCAGCGCAAAAAGCTGCTCAGGGATGGGATTGGGGACTACGTGCAGTTCGGCCTGAGTCATCCGCTTCAACTCGTCGATCAGGTAGGGCGAGACGACGGTCGCATGTTGGGTTCGTGCCAGCGCTTGGCGGGCCATCCAGAGGCGGCCCAGGCGATAGAGATCGCTCTGGATGCGCAGGATGGTCCACGGGGCGTCGTGGCAGGTGAGCAGGTAAGGGATTCCCGAGTCCTGGGCGGCCAGGGCGAATTCATAACTCCAGTGGGCGTGGACGATATCGGGTGGATCACGGCGCATGGCGGCTGCCAGCGCCCGGCGCTCAAGCGCGAAGAAATCCAGCATTCGCCCGCGGGTGCCGCGGTCCCCGCGGAAACCGCGACGGCGCAAGGGTACGTAATGAATCTTCAGGCGCGGGCCGCTGGCGATGACGTGATTGTCCGGATGTGGCTGTAGAGAGCCATCGGTCGTGTAGGCGGATACCTGGTGCCCGGCCTTGAGCAAGGCGGCAATCAGCGTTGCCAGCAAAGTGGCACCCTTCATTTCGCGAGGCAGGTGCTGCGTATCACCATCGAGAAGATGCTCGATGTCGCTGGTGGCGAGGGGGCCGGCGATGCCGATGTGCATGGTCTGGTTCCGGGAGGGGGCAAGGGTTGGGAAGCAGTCTAAGCGGAGGATGTTGCAGGCATATTGTGCTGGGGGCGCTTGTCAGCCGCCGGCCGCTTCGCTTGCACCCTTGCGCCATAGGAGGCTTTCCAGGCGGCGAAGCCAGGGCAGGTAGTCCCGTATTCCCAGAAAGGCAGGAAGATGACGCAGCCAGGACCAGCTGAGCAGTAGCCCGGTGAGGAAGGCCAGGCCGCCGCCCAGGCCTTCGGCAATCAGCCGGAAGAGGTGTGGCCAGGCATGGCCATCGAGCAGCAGGGCTGTTTGCCAGACGGCCAGAGTGGTTCCACCCGCGATTGTGGCGACGGCCAGGTTGACCAGGACAAAAGCCCGGAAGTCGATGGGCAGCAGACGGAAATGCAGGATGACGTAGAGCACCAGGCGAAATGCCTCGGCAATGACCATGGCCTTGGCGAAGCCTGTGTTCCCTTCCGCGCGCAGCAGCAGGATGGCTGCAACCAGTACGGCCAGCGTTGCGAATTGAATGGCCAGCTTGGGCCAGAGGATGCCCTGGGCGTCGCAGACGCTGCCCGTGAGTACGGTGAGAAAGGCGAAGGGGACGGCCATGGCGGCGATCTGCACGACGGGAACGATGCTGGTCCAGCGTTCGCCGAGCAGGGTGTATACGGCGTCGGTGGCTGCCGGGATGAGGGCGAGGCTGATGGAGCCGGCGACACAACCGATCAGGAACCATCCCGCCAGGAAGGCTTGCGCCAGTTTCGGCTTGTCGGACTGGGTGCTGCTGAGTACGGGAAAGATCACCTTGGCCAGCATGTTGGCGACGTGGTGGACCGGCAGGCGAACCAGCATCTGTGCACGGTTGTAGTAGCCCAGGGCTGTGTCGCCAAGCCAGCGGCCGATGAGGATCGAGTCGAGATTGCCGCCGATGTATTCCATGAAGCCGATGACGGAATACTTGCTGCCGAAGCGCACGAAATGCCCGAAGTGCCTTGCCGAGAGCAAGGGGCGCAAGCTGTGCCGGGTCATGGCATAGGCCAGCGCCAGGGTGACGGCTTCCTGGCCGAGTACGGCAAACACCAGGCTCCAGACGCCCAGGCCGGACAAGGCGCAGCCGATGCCTACCACGCCGTATCCGATGGCATAGCCCGTAGTCTCGATGATCGCCAGTTGCTTGAAGCGCAGGTTCCGCCGTAACAGATGAACGGGAACGACCGAAATGCCGCTGAACAGGAAGGCTGCGCACAGGCCGCGGAGGATGGGGACGATTTCCGGGTTATGGAAAAAGACGCCGGCAAGCGGCGCGCCCAGCCACATGATGGCAAACAGGCTGCCATTGACCATCACCGACAGTGTCAGGGCGGCCCGGATATCCTCTTCGGTCAGGGTTTCCTTCTGTACGAGGGCGGGGCCGACACCGAGTTGGGCAAAATAGCTGAGAAAACGGATGGCGATCTGGGCCATGGCGATCAGCCCGAATGCCGAAGGTGCGAGGAGGCGGGCCATGATGGCCGTGTAGCCGAGATTGATGACGATGGTTGTGCCGGTGGCCAGTGCCCCCCAGCGCATGCCGCTCAGCGCCTTGGCAATGAGGCTCATCGTGCTGCCGCGGCCGTTCGCTGAACTTGCCCGTTCAGGGGCAAGAGCCCTGGGCCAGGTAGTCGCTGTAAGCGCGCGCTATTCCTTCGCCAAGGATGGTGGAGGCTCGCCAGCCGGATTTGGCGAGGCGCGATACATCAAGCAGCTTTCTTTTCGTGCCATCCGGCTTGCTGGCGTCAAAGCTCAGCTGTCCTGGGAAGCCGACAATATCCATGACCGTTTCCGCGAGTTCGCGGATGGTGACGTCGGTGCCGGTGCCGACATTGACCAGCGGGCCGTCGTAGCCCTGTTCCATGAGGAAGACGCAGGCTTGGGCGAGATCGTCGACGTAGAGGAATTCGCGCATTGGTGTGCCGCTGCCCCAGACGAGCATTTCTGGCTGGGCGGGGGCGTGCTGCGTCAGCAGACCCTCGGCGTTGCAGGTGCAGCCTAGGCGAGCTAGAAGGTCATCCGGTATGTCGCCGTAGCGGGCTGCGTCCAGGCGGATACCCGCAATGTCGCCGGCCAGGGCCAACTTGCCAAGATGCGCCTTGCGGATCAGCGCTGGCAGGACATGACTATTGGCAAGATCGTAGTTGTCGTTGGGGCCGTAAAGGTTGGTCGGCATTGCCGCGATGTACTGCCGCCCGTACTGCCGGTTGTAGCTTTCGCAGAGTTTGACCCCGGCGATCTTGGCGATGGCGTAGGGTTCGTTGGTCTGTTCCAGCGGACCGGTCAGGAGGTAGTCCTCGCGAATCGGTTGCGGGCAGTCGCGTGGGTAGATGCAGCTTGATCCAAGGAAACACAGGCGCTGGATGCCGGCACGGTGCGCACCGTGAATCAGGTTGTTCTGGATGGCCAGGTTTTCGTACAGGAAGTCGGCGCGATAGACGTTGTTGGCGTGAATGCCGCCAACCTTGGCGGCGGCGACGAAGATGTAGTCTGGCCGCTGCGTGGCGAGAAAGTCGAAGACGGCGGCCTGGTCAAGCAGATTCAGTTGGCCACGGCTGCGTGTCAGTATCTCTGAATATCCGCGCCGCTCCAGTTCGCGGACGATGGCTGAGCCAACCATGCCGCGATGGCCGGCGACGAAGATTCGGGCGTGAAGGGAGGGCGTGGGCATGTTGGCGTGGCCGAGGATTATTCGTGGTAATCGTACGCCTGGAATCCGTGGTGCTTTACCAGGGAGTCGCGGCGGGCGGATTTGAGGTCTTCACGCATCATTTCGGCCACCAGATCGACGAAACTGGTTTGGGGAACCCAGCCCAGCTTCTCGCGGGCCTTGGTCGGATCGCCGAGCAGGGTTTCCACCTCGGTGGGCCGGAAGTAGCGGGGATCGACGCGAACGACCACCTGCCCGGGCTGAAGATGTGTGTCTCCACGCGTGCTGGCGACGATGCCGCATTCGTCGACGCCGTGGCCTGTCCAGTCAAGCGTGATGCCCAGTTCGCCGGCGGCAGCATTGACGAAGTCGCGCACGCTGAACTGGATGCCGGTGGCGATGACAAAATCTTCCGGTTGTTCCTGCTGCAGCATCATCCATTGCATCTCCACGTAGTCACGGGCATGTCCCCAGTCGCGCAGGGAATCCATGTTGCCGAGGTGGAGGCAGTCCTGCAGGCCGAGGAAGAGGCGAGCCATGGCACGGGTGATCTTGCGGGTGACGAAGGTTTCGCCACGCAGCGGCGATTCGTGATTGAAGAGGATGCCATTGCAGGCATACATGCCATAGGCCTCCCGGTAATTGACGGTGATCCAGTAGCCGTACAGCTTGGCTACCGCATAAGGACTGCGCGGGTAGAAGGGGGTGCTTTCCTTCTGCGGAATTTCCTGGACCAGACCATACAGTTCGCTGGTACTGGCCTGGTAGAAGCGGGTCTTTTTTTCCAGGCCGAGGATGCGGATGGCTTCAAGGAGGCGCAGGGTGCCGATGCCGTCGGCATTGGCGGTGTATTCCGGCGTTTCGAAGCTGACTGCGACATGGCTCATGGCGGCCAGATTGTAGATCTCGTCGGGCTGCACCAGTTGGATGATGCGGATCAGGTTGGTGGAATCGGTGAGGTCGCCGTAATGCAGCACGAAATTGCGATGGCTGACATGGGGGTCCTGGTAGAGATGGTCGATCCGGTCGGTGTTAAAGAGCGAGGCGCGGCGTTTGATGCCATGCACTTCGTAACCTTTGCTCAGCAGGAATTCGGCGAGGTAGGCGCCGTCCTGGCCGGTGATGCCGGTGATTAGGGCTTTTTTGGTCATGGCTGTTCCGGGATGGTATTTGTTGATCTTCAGTGAGTCAGGGCGCCGAGCAAGCGGGCGCGGTCCGGTTCGGATACGGCATCCAGCATGGTGCGGATGAAATCGTCCTGCAGTTGGAAGGCCTTTTTCTCGTCGCGGTCTATGGTCGACACCCGAATCAGCATGCCGTCGGGTATGCGGCCGGTCAGGCCGTACTTGAGCGTGGTCAGCTTGTGTTTGATGCCAAACTCGGTCAGCTCGTTGCCCACGACCAGCCAGTAGGAAATCGGTTCGGTCCGCATGCCTTGTGCCGCGACAATTCGATGCAAGGGAAGCGGGCGGCCATGGATCTGGATCTGATCAAGCGAGGACGAACGCAGTTGAAAGCCCTGCGCCGGGTAACAGACCTCCGGCCGATGGGTATTCATACCTTCGTGCTGGGCACCGCCGTAGGCGATGGAAAGCATCAAGCGGCGCCCCCTGTCGTCGACGTAGGTTCGGGACAGTGTCTGGTCATAGGTCATGTCAATGACGCGCTGAAGGTCCGGTGTTGGCTGAATCGGTACGATCGTTTCATCGAGTCGCCATTCGCCGAAGCTGCGGGGGATCATGGAATCGAGATCGATTTTTGGCGAGTCGTCCATGGTTAGTGCTGTGGGACGGAGTGCAACGGCCATGCCGGATGCACTGACCATCAATAACAGCAGGAAGAAGTGACGGAAAACTGATTTCACGATGCGCTCGCTTCCTGCGTCGTGGAACGTCGGGTCCGCCAGCGCACCCCGGCCTGCAGCAGCGAATCCACCCCGATGATCAGCAGCAGGGCGCTGATGAACAGGACCATGCCGGCGAAGTCGTGCAGGAAGCCCTGGCCGGCTTCATCGCCGAAGTGGTAGGTGATCAGCGTCAGGACCATGACGCGGATGACGTTGGCGGTGAAGGAGATGGGGACGATCAGGATGGCCAGGGCGGTGTTGCGGAACAGCGAGTCGTGGCGGACCAGGTTGAGGTAGAGCAGGCCCAGGGCTTCCAGCGTGAACAGGGTGTGCAGGCCGGCGCAGGCGTCGGCGACCAGCAGCTTGTACTGGCCGATCTGCAGGATCACGCCCTGGCGGGCGATGGGGTAGCCAAAGCCGTACAGCACATGCTCGGCAACGTAGGAGACGGCCATCTTCATCGGCATGGTCAGGGCATCGACGACTGGCCCGGGCAGAGGGATCATGAAGAGCATGAAGAACAGCGTGAACCACTGCGCCTTGAGCGCCTGGCTGCCGCGTTGCAGCAACAGGATGGCGGCGAGCAGCCAGATCAGCGAGCCGATCTCGAAGATCAGAATGTCCTGCGAGCGGCCAAGAACGTAGAGCAGCAGGCCGCAGGCGAACAGCGGCCAGCCCCAGGGCGAGGGCCGGGCGTCGCGGCTGGCTTCCCACATGGCCGGCCACTTGCGGTACATCAGCCACAGGGAAATGGCGAAGACGATGGGGCCGTGGGCCTGGGCGTCGGTGCTCCAGATGCCGCGGAAGAGGTCGACGAAGCTCGGTATGTACATCGCCGCCAGACCAAGGGCGAGGATGGCCCAGCCGTACCAGACGGGCGGCGGTCCAAGGCGCAGGGCGCTGGGTGGGGCGGTGAAGGAACGCATGGATGGGCGGTCAGAAGTCGTTGAGGACCGTGCCGATGACCCTGGCGCCACCGGATTGCAGGGCGCTGACGAGATCGACCAGGCGGTGGGTGGCGGTGTGGTTGCGGCGGCCGATGGCGACGGCGGCGCCGGCACGGGCGGCGACGACGAAGGCGTCGGCGGCGGCGTGGGCCGGGGTGTCGATGAGGACGACGTCGAAGTGGCTCTGGGCGTAATCGAGTACCTGGCTGAAGGCGGGCCGGTTGAGCAGTTCCTGGGGGTTGGGCGGGATGGCGCCGGCGGGCAGGATGGAAAGATCGAGCAGGCTGTCGACGCGGCAGATGGCGCTGGCGGTGTCGCAGCGGCCGGCAAGTAAGGATGACAGGCCGGGCTGGCTGCCGAGGCGGAAGAGTTCTTGCTGACGGGGATGGCGCATGTCGGCGTCGATCAGCAGGGTGCGTTCGCCGAGTTGCGAGAAGACGACGGCCAGGTTGGCGGCCAGATAGCTGCGACCTTCGCCGCGTTGTGGGCTGACGATGGCCAGGCAGCGGTGGCCGGATTCGGGGTCGAGGCAGCGCACCATCAACTGGCTACGCAGCGCTCGCAGCCGCTCGACCGATGCCGAGAAGGGCTTGAAGGCGGCGATCACTTCCTCGCTGATGCTGGTGTCGCCGGCGATCAGGTAGGGGTAGTCGAACTGGCGGGAGAGGGCGAACTGGATGTCGTCTTCGCTGAGCAGACCAAGTTGGATGGCCGCCTCGCCGAAGCGCAGGCCGCTATCCTTCTGCAGCTTGAGGATGCTTTCCGTGGCTTCCGGCGTCAGGCGGCCGGCGTCCATCAGCAGGGCGCCGATGTAGCGGCCGGTGCCGCCGCCGTGCAGGGCGCGGGCGAGGATGGTTTCGGGCGAACTGGGCATGTTCATGGTATGGCTCATGCGAGTTGCGGACGGCGGATGGCGAACAGGCGCAGCAGGCGGTCGCGCAGCGGGCGCGGCCGGCTTTCCGGCTCGAGAACGGCGAGCACCGGCAGGTCGAGGGCCTGGACCAGGTCGTCGCTCGAACGCACGCGGCGCTGCAGCAGTTCCAGGGCGAGTGCCGCGCCGACGCCGAGCAGGGTGCCGACGAAGACGGCGAGCAGGATGTTCAGGAAGACGCGGGGTTTCGATGCTTGGAGCGGCTCGGTTGCCGGATTGAGCACGGCGACGTTGGTCTGCACGCTCTGGGCTTCCATCCGGCTTTGTGTGGTGCGTTGCGAAATAGCATCGTAGGCGCGCTGGGAGGCTTCGACTTCGCGTACCAGCAGGGTGATTTCGTCGCGTTGGCGCTTGAGTTCGAGAATCTTGGTTTTCTGCGCCTCGATCGCGGCCAGTAGTTCGGTTCCCTTCTGCCGGCTGATGTTGCCGGCGGTACCGATGGCGTTGTTGATCTGGCCGATCTCGCTGTTCAGCCGGCTGCGCAGTTCGTTGATCTCGGCTTTGGCCCGCTGGTATTGCGGATGGTTTTCGCCGAGGTTGCCGGCGAGTTCCTTGAGCCGCCCTTCGCGGATGGCGATATCGGCCTTCAGTTGATTGACCAGGCCGCTCTGCATGACTTCCGGCAGGGTGTCGGCGTTGCCGGCGCTGCGCCGCTTGCTCGAGGCATCGGTGCCCTGGGCCTGGGCCATGGTCAGTTGCATGGAGAGCTCGTTGAGCTTTTGTGTTTCGTAATCCAGGCGCTCGTCGGTGGCAACGATGCCGGTTTTCTGCTGGTAGTCGGACAGCGCTTTCTGCGTGGCGTCCAGGCGTTCGCGGGCCAGGTTGTTCTGCGCGTCGAACCACTGGGCGTTTTGCCGTGCGGGCTCCAGGCGCAGTTCGAGATTGACGTCGATGTAGGCCTGGGCGAAGGCGTTGGCAAAGGTGGCGGCAAAGGCCGGGTTGGCGCCGGAGTAACTGATGGCGATGACGTTGCTTTCGCGCGAGGGTTTGACGTCCAGCTTCTTCTTCAGCAGGGTAGCCAGCCAGGGGGTCAGCTGTCCTTTGCCCTCGGTGGCCTCTTGCCACTGTTCGCGGATATTCGGGTTTTCTTCAAGGCGCAGCGCCTTGACTACCCTCGTGGCCACCCGTTCGCTGGTGATGATGTCCAGCTGCGTGGCCATGTAACCCGGGCTCATCAGGCCGGGCAGCACGATGCCGGCAATCGGGTCGGGCGATTTGACGTCGAGGACCAGGGCGGTGGTCGCCG
>DDWF01000227.1 GCA_002345845.1 Betaproteobacteria bacterium UBA2293
CGCAAGATCGGCAGCTTCACCGAGCTGCTGGCCCGAAAATATCAGGGCCGGCTGGACGACAAGGCCGACTCCTATATCGGCTACATCGTCGACGGCGCGCAGCGGATGCAGGTGCTGATCAACGACCTGCTGGCCTTTTCCCGGGTGACCACCAAGGGGAAGGAGTTCGCGCCGGTTGATTGCAATGTGCTTTTGGCGCGGCTGCGGCAGGATCTGGAGCTTGCCCTCAAGGAGAGCGGCGCCCACCTCAGCGTGGCTGAACTGCCGACGGTCAGGGCGGATGCGGTCCAGTTGGGCCAGGTTTTTCAGAACCTCATCGCCAACGCGATCAAGTACTGCGTTGTCGGCCACCCCCCCGAGATTGCGGTGGCGGCTCAGGAGCGGGGCGGCGATTGGCTGTTTTCGGTGCGGGATAGGGGAATCGGCATAGAGCCGCAGCATTCCGAACGGGTCTTTCAGCTCTTCCAGCGGCTGCACACCCGCGAAGAATACTCGGGAACCGGCATCGGCTTGGCGCTGTGCAAGAAGATCGTCGAGCGGCATGGGGGCAAGATCTGGTTTGAGTCGTCTCTCGGCAAGGGGGCGACCTTTTTCTTCACCGTGCCGCGCGCGTTGGAGCTGGAAGATGCGGGACAGGGTGTTTGACCGGCGGCGGGAGCGAACCGGTATGCGGATGCCTTTTTCGGGATGGGAAAACTTGTGGAGGAAGAACCATGCAGCAGATTCGAGTTGTTCTCTGTCTGACCATGTGCCTGATGATCTTGCCGGTCAACGTCCCCGCCGGAGAGCGGCTCATCGTCGCCGACACCCGCGCCCTGTTGAGCGGGCTGGTGCATCTTGCCGCCCAGAAAGGGTATTTCAGCGAAGAAGGAGTGGAGGTGCAGGTCAATGATTTCGCCACCGGGGACGAGGCGACGCGCGCCATGTTCGAGGGCAAGGCGGACATCGCCTCTGTCGCCGAAACCCAGTTGGTGTTTGACACCTTCCGGGAAAAGGAATTCGGCATTTTTGCCACCATCGGCAGTTGGGACAATGAGGTGAAAATAGTTGCCCGCGTCGATCGGAACATTACCCGGATCGAGGATCTGCGCGGAAAAACCGTGGCGACCCAGGCCAAGTTTTCCACCCATTATTTTTTGTACCAGGCCATGCTCAAGCATGGCTTGACCATGGCCGACATCAAGCCGGTGTTCAAGAAATCCGCCGAATTGCCGGCTGCCCTGGAGTCGGGGGAAATCGACGCCTTTTCCTCGCGGGAACCTTTTATTGGCGAGGCCAGCCAACGGTTGGGCGGCAAGGTGCTGGTCTTCGAGGAGCCTGGGGTGTATTGGAAGTCCTTCAATCTGGTGGCGCGGAATGAGACCTTGAAGCAACACGCCCGAGGGGCGTTGCCTAAATTTCTCCGCGCCTTGTTCAAGGCGGAAAAATTCGTCCAGCAGCAACCCCAGGAAGCGGCGACCATCATGGCGAAACGGCTCAATAGCTCGCCGGAGCGGATGGGGGCTGAACTGGCCGAGGCGAAGCTGCGTCTCGGCCTGGAGCAACGGCTGCTGTACACCTTGGAGAATGTGGCGACCTGGGCGGTGCAGGAAAAATTGGTGACTGACAAAAGCATCCCGAATTATCTGCGCCTGATCCATCCGGATCCCTTGCTGGCGGTCAAGCCAAATGTCGTAACGGTTATCAGGTAAACCGCCATGCTGATCCGCACCCGCCTGAAACTGATTGGCTTGTTGCCGCTGTTGCTGATGATGACGTTTGTCGGGAGTTTCCTGGCGACTCAGCAAACGCTGGCGGGATTCGAGGAAAAGGCGTCCCTGGCCGACGATCTGGGAAAGAGGTTGTTTGACCTGATTGTTCTGTCCCGTGATCTGGGGCAGAACAAGTCCGCCCGACCCCGCCAGCAATGGCCTGAGATCATGCAGGAGGTTGAAGCGGAGCTGCCGCAGGCCAAGAAGCTTTTTGACGGAGAAGAGGAACAAGAGCTTCTTGGCCTGTTTGTCGAGCATCTCGTAAACAGTCAGCGCGATTTCCAGGAGCTGGCGCAACGGCAGGAACTGGAGCAACTTCAGGGCCAGGCGCTTACCTCTGCCCAGCAGGCCTATCGCGCCCAGTTGCTCAAGCGGATCGAGATCGATCTGGAAAGCGCGCTCCCGATCGCCGCCAAGCTGCACGAGA
Organism: Betaproteobacteria bacterium UBA2293; assembly: GCA_002345845.1. Next base: position 2,179 of record DDWF01000227.1, read on the forward strand.
TCAATCACCAGCAGGCGGAGGCGTTTTCCGTTCGACAGAGAAATATCAGGTTTCTTCTGTTGCTGGTGTTCGGGAGCGTGAGTGCGCTGGTTATCTGGCCGGTTATGCGCCACATCACCAGGACCCTCTCCCGGCTGCAGGCAGGCATGGGCAGGGTGGCGGTCGCCGGGTTCAGCGAGCGCGTCGAGGAAAGAGGCAAGGATGAGCTGGCTGAATTGGCCAGGCATTTCAATGCCATGACCGCAAGGCTCTCCGAGGTGACGGTCTCGCGGGACAGTTTGATCGCGGAGGTGACTGAACGGCAGCGCGTCGAGGCGGAGTTGCGGGAAAGCCGGGCGCACCTCAAGGAAATTACCGACGTCCTGGCCGATGGCGTGATGGTCGTCAATACGCGGAGCCGGGTCACCTTCATGAACCCGGAGGCCGAGCGTCTGCTGGGCTGGCGGGCCAGTGAACTGGCCGACCAGGACAGTCACGAGGTGTTGCACCATCGCCCCGACGGCAGTGTCTGCCTGCGAGAGAATTGCGCGGTTGCGCGCGCCTTGGGAACCGGCGAGATCCATCGCTGGCCGGAAGATTATTTTTGTCGCAAGGACGGGAGCTTTTTGCCGGTAAGCCTCGTGGCGGCGCCGATTGTGCGGGAGGATCAGGTGGTGGGAAGCGTGGTGAGCTTCCAGGACATCAGCGAACGGCTGGCGATCCAGGCGGCGCTGAAGCATTACGCCGAATCCCTGGAGCGGAGCAACAAGGAGCTGGAGCATTTCGCCTATGTGGCTGCGCAAGATCGGCAGCTTCACCGA
>DDWF01000144.1:0-270 GCA_002345845.1 Betaproteobacteria bacterium UBA2293
GCTTGGCATACAACATGAAATCCATCGCGTCACGGTTGGTTTCGGTCAAGTCGAACAGCATGGTGATGACCGCTCGGCAGCGATCCTGGGCAGATTGGTGTTGCCTGGCGATTTCCGCCAGTTTGCCCTGCAAGCTGTCCATCAGGCTGAAATATAGAGCCCGTGCGACATCTTCTTTGTCCTTGAAGTGATGGTAGATGGAACCGACACTTACTCCGGCTGCGCGCGCCAGATCCGGAACGGACGTGTTGAAGTAGCCGCGCTGAGTGA
>DDWF01000144.1:303-3926 GCA_002345845.1 Betaproteobacteria bacterium UBA2293
GTATTGATTGAACGTTCATTCGATATAAGGATAGCGCCATATTTTGGATAATGCAATACCCGCCCACTCATGCGCTGGCCAGTGCGTCAAGGGCATCGAGTTTTTCGTGTATCTCCAGCCAGCGCGCCTCGGCTGTTTCAATGGCCGAAGACAGCTCGGCCTGGCGCTGGTTGAGGGACTCGATCAGCGGCCGGTCATTTGCTGTATAGAGTTCGGGATCGGCCAGCCGATTGTCGAGGTGTGCTTTCTCGTCCTGCCAGCCGGCGAGTTGCTTGTCGAGCTTTTCGATTTCCTTGACGAGCGGCCTGCGCTGATTGCGTAATTCGGCCTGCGTCGCTTTTTTGCTGGGCAGATTGGTGGCGCGTGCTGCTTGCCATTCCGGCTTGTCAGGATCGGCCGCCCTGCCGCGCTGACGCTGCGTCGCCAGCCAGGCGGCGTAGTCGTCAAGGTCGCCATCAAAGGGTTGTGCGAGGGCATCGGCAACCAGCCAGAGTTCATCGGCGGTGGTACGCAATAAATGGCGGTCGTGGGAAACCAACACCATCGCCGCCTCGGTTTCCTGCAGGGCCAGCGTCAGCGCTTCGCGCATTTCCAGATCGAGGTGGTTGGTCGGTTCATCGAGCAGCAGCAAATTCGGGCGCGTACGGATCATCAAGGCCAGGGCAAGGCGCGCCTTTTCACCACCGGAAAAGTTACGACAGGCGGCATCGGTCATCTTGCCGCGAAAATCAAAGCCGCCAAGGTAATCGCGCAATTCTTGTTCACGGGTGAGGGGTTCCTGGCGGACAAGATGCTGCAGAGGCGACTCGTCCGGCCGCAGTAGTTCCATCTGGTGCTGAGCAAAGTAACCGATTTTGAGATGGCGCCCCTCCAGGCGCCGTCCCGCCAGCGCCGACTTTTGTCCTGCGAGCAATTTGACCAGCGTTGATTTACCCGCGCCGTTACGGCCCAGCAAGCCGATGCGGCTACCCGGCCGCAGGGTAAGGCGGATGCGCTCCAGCAACGCCGTGCTGCCATAGCCGACGCTGGCATCTTCGAGTATCAGCAGGGGATCGGAAACCCCCTCCGGCTCGCGAAAACGAAATTGAAAAGGCGTGTCAATATGGGCGGCGCTGATCAACTCCATGCGTGCCAGCGCCTTCAGCCGGCTTTGTGCCTGTCGCGCCTTGGTCGCCTTGGCGCGAAAGCGTTCGACGTAGGCGTGCAGATGGGCGATCTCGCGCTGCTGCTTGTCGTGCATGTTCTGCTGCAAGGCAAGGCGTTCCGCGCGGGTGCGCTCGAAGGTCGAATAATTGCCGCAATACAGTTTCATCTGGGCGGATTCGATATGCAAAATCTGCCCGACCACCGCGTCGAGAAAATCACGGTCGTGGGAGATCAACAGCAGCGTACCGGGGTAAGCGGCAAGCCAGCCTTCCAGCCAGAGCACGGCGTCGAGATCGAGGTGGTTGGTCGGTTNNGCAGCAGGTCGGCACGGGAAACCAGCGCGCGCGCAAGATTGAGGCGAACACGCCAGCCACCGGAAAATTCGGCGACGGCACGGCCATGGTCTGTTTCGGTAAAACCGAGGCCGGCCAATATTTCCGCGGCGCGCGCCCTGGCCGAATAAGCTTCGATGTCTTGCAGGCGCATGTGCAGTTCGGCGATGCGGTGACCATCATGGGCGGCCTCGGCCTGCATCAGGGCATCCTCAATGGCGCGCAACTCCGTGTCACCGTCGAGCACGAACTCGAGGGCGGCGGTCGGCAAAGCGGGGGTATCTTGCGCCACATGGCCAATTCGCCAGGCGGGCGGGATTTCCAGATCGCCGGACTCGGCGTGCAATTCGTCGCGAAACAAGGCGAAAAAAGAAGACTTGCCGGAACCGTTGGCTCCTGTCAGGCCAATTTTCCAGCCGGGGTGAAGTTGCAGCGAGGCGTCATTGACCAGCGGGCGGCCGGCGCGGGAGAAGCAGAGTTTGCGGAGCAGAATCATGGTTGCGTAGGATAGGCGGAGTAAACATTTTAGGGGCTGGCCAATATCCGCTTGCAAGATGTTTGGTTTGGCGAACCGCCAGGGGATGTCGCGTGAGACACCCGGGAGATCGAATATCCCCGCGGTTATTTACCATGCCGATTTCGACGCATGCGCTCGGCGTGCCGGATGGAAACGAGCCAACCACTTTGCGGAAAAACCGGCGTGATTATGCAGAGGCGCTGCAACGGGTGGAAAGAAAACCGGCCGATTCAGTGCCGCGCGATTCCCGTCAACGCGCCGGGGCAAGAAAACTCTGCCAGCGCTGCCATTCATTGCGGCAGGCGTCCGGTACGGGGATGCCGGTCGGGATGGGGAGGCAATCGAAGGGTGCCAGTCCTTGCGCCGCCCGCAGCGCGCGGGCCAGTGCGTCATACCACTGGCGATCGACATCACTGCGACCGGCAATCGTGGCGCGCACCACTTCGGGGAAGGCGAACCGCTGCAGATAACGATCCGACACGCGGAATATCTCGGCGGGAAAGATTTCGCGCTGGGCGCGGGCCTTGGTGATTGGATCGGCGCCCTGGCAACGTGCCAGATAACGCGTCATCAGATCCGGAAAGGTTTCGGCCATCACCAGCCAGCCGATGCCGGAAAGGAGCCCGGTGGAAAATGCATCGTCCGCCAGTTGCTCGGAAATCCTGTGTTCGGGCAGCAGAGCCCGCATCGCAGCGCCGGTCGCGATGGCGTTCTGCCAGTAGTCGCGATAGTTGAAAGCCGGGCAAGCCCCTTTTTGGTAGCGAGCCATCATCTCCGCAACAAAAACGATGCGGCGCACGAAGCTGAGGCCCAGCCGGGTGACGGCCTGCGGCACCGAAGCGGTCAGTCCGCCAGCGGCAAAGCGCGCGGCATTGGCCGAATTGATCAGCGACGCAGACGTGGCCGGATCGGTCTGGATCGCCGCGGCAATGGCGCGGATGTCGTCTTTCGCAGCGGCCGCCTCGACCTTGCGGAAAACCATGCCCGGGGTGGGCAATCTGCCATGCGCGCTGACCGCATCGAGAAACGCGCGGGCCGACAGGGATGACTCTTCCTGACTGGGCTTTTCGATGACTGTCGTGAGCAGCTCGACAGCCGCCTCGCCAGCGGCGCCGACATCCAGGAAAAAAGCCTCGCTGCTGACGCCACGTTTGAATGGCCGGTAAGCGACGATGGGTGCCGCGCCGCGCGCACCGTACGACGACCAGTCCGGCAGTGCCTCGCTATAGCGCCCCTGGTTGTCGATGACCGCCCAGCAGATGCCGGTAGCCGCCATGCCGAGCTTCTTGTAGAGCCAGCCGATGACAGCGGGCGCCAGCGCACCGATCGGCCGGCCCGGATCGTGGCGCGGGTCGCAGCTCATCAGGACGACCGGAATGCCTTCCGCCGCGGCCGGCACGACGGCAGCCAGCACACCGCGACCGGGTGCCACCGTGTCGTCCGGGAATACAGTCAATTCATGGATCAGTGGATTCATGGCGCCAGAGGTAATGTCGTTCGGGTATTTATACCACGGGAATGATGTCTTGCGGCGCCGCTGTATAAGCTGGAGCGTGGTGTAATATTGAAATCAGGCCATAAAACTTGAGCCAAGACCGGAAAGACCACCATGGTTCCCCATCTCACCA
>DDWF01000143.1 GCA_002345845.1 Betaproteobacteria bacterium UBA2293
CGATGTTGCCCAGGCCGAGCACGGCGGTGCCGTTGGTTACGACGCCAACCAGGTTGGCCCGCGAGGTGTACCAGGCGGCCGTCGCCGGATCTTCGACAATCGCATCACAGGCGGCGGCGACGCCCGGCGAGTAGGCCAGCGCCAAATCGCGCTGGTTGGTCAGGCCCTTGGTCGGGCGGACGGAAATCTTGCCCGGCGTGGGCCAGCGGTGATATTCGAGTGCGGCTTCGCGCAAATCCTTTTCCACGGAAAATCCTCGGCAGTCAGGTTAGGGAAAACCCTGTAGGGTACTCCAAAGAGCGCCGAACGGGTTATGTAATTATGAATTATGAAGCAGCGCCGGAGATTTTTCCACCGGCACAGGCGCCCGCTATTCCGCCTGCCTTGGTCGGCGGCGCGGGCGTGCCGACTTCAGGACGACTCCCAGTCATGCACATGCAGATGGGCATGCGCTCGGGCCCCGTGGCGATGGCGGTGCCGATGGGCCAGGCCCGCCGCCTGGAGCAAGTCCATGTCCTGCAGGGCAGGCGCCAGCAGGCCGTCGTAGCAAAGCCTACCCTGACCATCGAGGATCAGCGCCCGCTCGCCCAGTTCGGCGGCCAGACTGAGGTTGTGCGTGCTGACCAGCACCGTCTTTCCGGTATCGAGCAGCGTGTCGATCAGCCAGCCGACGGTGGCCGGGTCGAGCGAGGCACTCGGCTCGTCGAGCGCGAGGAATTGCGGTTCGAGGGCGAGCAGACAGGCCAGCGCCACTTTCTGCTTCTGGCCACCGGAGAGCGTAAACGGCGCTTCGCCAAGCAGATTTTCCAGACCCAGTTCACCAACCCAGCGGGCGACGCGCGCCTCGACATCAGGCAGGCTCAGTTGCCGTGGTCCGTAGGCGATTTCCTCGCGCACTGTCGGATTGAACAGCATGGCTTCCGGGTGCTGGAAAAGCAGCACGTTGGCCTGGCGGAAGGCACGGGCGAATTCGCGCTGGCGCAGCAGCGCGGTCGACAATTGCCGCCTCTGCCAGGAAATGCTGCCGGCAACAGGCGCCAGCAGGCCGTTGGCGAGGCGCAACAGGGTCGATTTGCCGGCACCGTTGGGGCCGAGCAACACTACTTTCTCGCCTGCCTGGATGCTGAAGCTCAAGCCGGAGAAAACCGCCCGACCATCCGGCCAGGCGTAGGTGACATCGACAAATTCGAGCATGGCCTCAGGCATCGAAGGCCCCTCGCGAACGCATCGCCTGCGCCGCCTGCTCGGCACCGTGCAGCGACTTGTCGAGCAGGGCGCTGCCCTGCACACCGGCATGGCGCAGCAGCATGACCGGCCTGGGCGGCAGTGGATTGCGGCTGCGGAAAGCGTTACGAAAATCGTCGATCAGGCGCCGATATACAGCGATCTGGCCGAGAGCCAGGGTTGCCACCATCGACAGCACAGGCCAGCCAGCGAGGGCATCGAGCAATTTGATGCAGGCGACCAGCCAGAAGCCGAGAAAGACCAGCAGCAGCACACGCACGTTGATCAACAACAGGGCATCCAGCATCGGCCGTGACTGCCACCAGGCGATCAGCGCGTAGGCAATGCTGACGCTGGCATTGAAGAACAGGAGCGCCAGCACTGCCCGCCGCAACAGACGCCAGCGCAATGACCCGGCAGCAATCAGCGCGACAACAAGGGCCACGGCCAGAGCGAGTGGCGCATGGACAAAGGTGATGGCGACGACCGCCAGCAAATAAGCAAGCAGGCCCAGCTGCGCCCGGTTCATGACTGCACCCAGCCTTTCCGCCTGGCATGGCGGACAACGAAGACAGTCAGCAACGCCTCACCGATACCGATCAGCAGATGCGGCAACATGACCGCCGGCACAGTAATTTCCGGCCCAAGCGGAAAAAACAGCGGCGTCCCGTCCTCGCGGCGGGCGATCATCGGCTGGATGCCGAGCACCAGCGCGACGATCAGCGCCGAGACCTGCAGCGAGACGAAAGCGGCGACGGCGACGGCAACGGTCTCGCCCGCCCCGGCCAGCAGCCGGCGCAACGCCACCGCGACGCCGGCCCCCAGCAGGCCGAGCGCCAGGGCATTGACGCCGAGCGCCGTGATGCCACCGGCACCGAACAACAGGGCTTGCAACAGCAGCACGCCGCTGTAAGCGAGAAAGGCGAGACGGACGCCAAAAATCAGCGCCAGCACGGCAACCCCCAGCGCATGACCGGAGGTGCCGCCGGGCAGGGGCAGCATGATCAGGCCGAGGGCATAGGCCAGCGCCGTCAGCATGGCCAGCCGCGGCACCAGCGTCTCGTCGAGACGACTGGCCAGCCCGCGTCCGGCCCAGGCCCAGGCGACACCGGCCAGCCCCCAGGCGGGAAGGTAGGTCTGGGGCGAGAGAAAACCGTCGGGAATGTGCATCGATCAGGCTCAGAACATCAACGAAGTGGAGAGTATGAGCCGATATTTCTCCTTGCCCTCCGCGCCTTGCTGGGTGCTCGACTCATTCAGCTTCGTCCACACCGGCTTCTTGATGCCCAGGGCAAAACTCGCCTTGTGCCAGTAGGCGCGAACACCCGGCACCAGATAGACCATGCGGCCGCCGGTGCCGCTCTCGCCAACGCCATCGACACGGTCACGGCCGAGCGACAGATATTGCACTTCCAGCACCGGATCGAGGCGGAAGGAATGCTCCGGAAGCGTCAGCGCCCGCCACGACAGCGCCGCGTTCAGGCGGTTCTCGGCGCCGAACTGGACGCGCTCGCCGTTATCGTAGGTATAAGGCTGGAAGCGGAAGGTGGACGCCTCCAGACTTAGGGTCAGGGTCTGGCTGAGCATCTTGCTGGCGGTGAGGCCAAGCGTCCATGCCGGTTTGCCGAAGCCGAGCGACTTGCCGGCATCGATCGAACCGTCGGCCAGCCGATGATTGGCACTGCCGGTTGGCAGCGTGGCGCCGCCGAAGACGCTGAAATGCCAGTCCTCGAGGTCATCGAGGCTTTCGTTGGCCGGATTCAGGCGCCAGCCGTCCTGGTCATACTTGAAGCCGATCTGGCCCATCAGCGACATGTCGGCCCAGCCGCGCGAATCGAGGCCGCCGGATTCCTCGACCTTGGTGTTGTGCGGTACGAACAGATAAGCGGAAAACCAGGAGGTGACGCCGTACCCGAGGCCGAGCATGGTGAAGCGGGCGTAATCGGCATTCGGCGTTGCCCAGTCGTATTTCTTGAAGCGGGCCTGATCGACCTTCAGGTAGGCGAGCACGCCGCCTTGCGGCAACACCGAGGAAGCGGCCGACTCGATCGGCGCCCCCGGCCCCTGCAGACCGACGGCACCGACACCGGCAACGCCGTGGTGAGCCCATGCCGGCTGGGCCAACAAACAGGCACCATAGCTGCCAAGTAGGAGATGCTTTTTCATGACTTCTTTCTTGCATAGAGTTGCCACAGGCCAAACAGACCAAAAATTCCGCCCAGACCGGCCAGCCAGAGGCTGCTGCGGGCCGGCGGCGAAGCCGCGAGTGTGATCTCCCCGGCGACGGCCGGGATGCTCCGCTCCACGCCATGGCCGTCGGCGGACCAGGCCTTGAGCCGCCACTCGGCGGTCTCGCCGGCGATGAAAACCACACGCCCCCGGGCATCCGTGCGCCCGACCTGAGCAGGGGTTTCGTTACCGGCGGGATAGAGCTCGTAGGCCTCGAAAGCGAAAGGCTGACCATCGGCGTAATGCAGACTGATCACCGTCGCCGTGGCACCGCCGGACTCGACAATCACCTCATGCGCGGCGGCCGGCATGGCCAGCAAAAGAAGGCAGAGAAACAGGCCTCTCATGGCGTGATCGCGAACTGCAGGGTGGCCGTGCGGATGGAAAGATCAGCCTTGCCGTCGGCCAGTGGCGCCTCGACGCTGGCCGAGATCAACTGGACGCCTGGGCGGCGCAGACGGATGGCGATCTCGCCATCGGCGCCGCTGACGCCGCGCGTATCGTCGCCGTAGGCCACTGGCACGCCGGAAAGCGGCCGGCCGTCATCGGTGACACGAACGCTCAGCTTGTCGCCCGGCCGCAGCAGCAGCGGATTGCGTAACGGCGTGATCTCCAGTCCATTGCCCAGCGGCTTGCCGGCCGGCAACGACCACTGGCCGATACGCTTGACCGACTCCTCGGCATGCCAGCTGCGCAGCACGCCGGACAGGCCGGTTTTTGGCACATTCCGGGTTTCCCAGGCGGTCTTCGTCCAGTAGCCGGAGACGAAACGCACCTGCAGGACGGGGCAGGGGCCGGCGAAACGTGCCGGCGAGCCCGCTGCCGGCTTCAGCTCCCGCGACCGGCCCTGAGTGTCGAGGCACAGCGCGCCGGCAACACGCGCCGCTTCGTAAGGCAGGGTTTCGGCACCGTCATGAACAGAATGGCGATGCCCCTGCAACAACACATAATCGTCGCCAGCCGCTTCCAGCCACAAGTCGTGGGCACCGGCAGATGCGGCAACGAACAACGCTAGCAGGACAACGGCCTGGCGCATGGCGGAAAGCACCTTGTATGAAAATATTTACAATCTTCATACAAAATCCGTGCCTGAACAATAAGTCATTGTTCGTATTGTCTTCCCGGCAACACCCCAGGCTCGACCGGGCGCCAAGTGGTCAGTTGCTTGCCACCGGCAGCGTCAGGATGAATTCCACTCCGCCCTTGGCCAGATTGGCGGCGCTCAGCCGGCCACCGTGGCGTTCGACGATGCCGTAGCTGATCGATAGCCCAAGGCCGGTACCCTGGCCGACCGGCTTGGTGGTGAAAAAAGGTTCGAACAGACGGTCGAGATGTTCGGCGGCGATACCCGGCCCGTTGTCGATGAAACGCAAGGTAACCTGACCGTCAGCGACCTGGCCGACGATGCGCAGGCGCGGCGTCGGTTGATTGGCCGTCGCATCGCAGGCGTTCTGCACCAGATTCATCAGCACCTGCTGCAACTGGCCGGAGGAGCCGGTGCAGCGCAACTCGGGCGGCAGCTCGAGATCGACCGCGAAGCGCGCCGGGGCGCTCTGCACCACCCAGCGCACGGCGCGTTCGACGACCTCGTTCAGGTTCACCTGCTCCGGCGTCATCTTGTCCACAGCCGAGAAGCGCTTCAGCGCATCGACAATATCGCGGGTGCGTTCGGCGCCCTCGATCATGCCGTCGATCAAATGCGGCATGTCGGCCAGGATGCGGTCGATGCGCAACTGTTCGCGCATGGCGCGCAGGGCCTCGTCATCGGCGGCGGAGCTGGCATGGACGGCACCGAGGTAGTTTTCCAGGCGCTCGGCGTAACGCTTCAGGGAGAGCACGTTGCCAAGGACGAAACTGATCGGGTTATTCAGTTCGTGGGCAACGCCGGCCACCAGGCGGCCGAGGGAAACCATCTTCTCGGCGTGCAGGAGCTGGCCCTGCGTCCGCTTCAGATCGTCGTGTGCCTGGCGCAGGGCCTGGTAGGCGCGGCGCAGTTCGCCGACCGGCCGGCCGGTGACCACCATGCCCATCAGCTTGCCGGTCTGCGAGATGCGCGGCGTGCAGTTCATCGACACCGGCACCGTCGACCCATCGCCGGCACGCAGGAAGAATTCGCAGTCATGCACACCGTCGCGGCCAAAGCGGGCGAACACTTCGCGCGCCTTGGCCCGCTCGACGTCGTCGGCGAACAGGTTGAACACCGGCGTGTTTTCGAGCGCCGCGGCCTCCTTGCCGGCGAAATGGCAGAGCGAACTGTTAACTTCCTCGATCGAGCCGTTGCGGTCGCAGACGATCAGGATGTCCGACATCGAGGCGAGGACGCTCTCGATGAACTGGTGCGACTCCTCGAGTGCGGCATTTTTCTCTTCCAGCGCCACTTCATACTGCAGGAGGTCGTTATAGACCTCGTCCATCTTCTGGATGACTTCGATCCAGGCCTGCTCGCCGATGGCGTCGGAAGCCTCGCCGAGCGGGCTGCTAGCGGGCGGGACGGTAATGGACATGGGCTTCGCCGTGTTCGTCGTGGGCATGGTGGCGTTCGGCTTCGAGAGCGATCATGTTGAGCTTGCCGTGGCGGACCCCGCGCTCGGCCATCAGGGCTTCGGCAAACTGCCGGACCTCGGCGGTGGCGCCCTTGAGGATCACCGTCTCCAGGCAGTTGTCGTGGTCGAGATGGGTGTGCATGGCGGCCACGGTCAGGTCGTGGTGGTCATGCTGCAGGCCGGTCAGGCGCTCGGCCAGTTCGCGCTCGTGGTGGTTGTAGATATACGACAGGTTGGCGACGCAATGGCCGGCCGGTGGGTCGCGCTGGCGGTCGCTCTCGAGGGCGCCACGGATCAGATCGCGCACCGCTTCCGAGCGATTGACGTAGCTGCGGGCGGCGATCAGCTCATCGAACTGACTGGCCAGCGATTCATCGAGCGAAATGGTGAAGCGTTCCATCGATCAGGCTCCAGGCGAAAACGCCTGCAACAATGCCGCCAATCGGAGCGGCTTGCAACCGGCCGTTCAGGCCGGCTGGGCAGCCACGGACTGGGGCAGCATCCGCCCCAGTTCGCTGGACCCCTGCAGCAGATCAGCCAGCGTGTAGCGGTCGAGCACGGCGAACATCGCCGCCAGCGCCTCATCGAGAATCAACGGCAGGCGGCAGGCGGCATGAATCTGACACTGGCTGCCGGTAGCAAAGCACTCGACCAACGCAAAGTCGTTTTCCGTCTGGCGAATGACCTCGCCCAAACGAATGTCGGCGGCCTCCCTGCCAAGGCGAATGCCGCCGCCCTTACCGCGCACCGTCTCGATGTAGCCGAGACGGCCGAGCAGGTTCACCACCTTGGTCAGGTGATTGACGGAAATGCCGTAGGCGGTAGCGATCTCGCCGGCGGTCGCCAGGCGACCGCCATGCACGCCGAGATACATCAGCACGCGCAGGCTGTAATCGGAAAAGCTGCTCAGTCGCATTGCACCGGGCGAAGATTCGTTGTTACCATAAGATGCAAAAATTATACATGTTATAAACCCTGCAGCAGAGACCCTGATAGCCTCATGGTAAAACAATCCTCGACCAAGCGGGTCATCCCCATCCAGGCGGTGACCGACCCCAACGCCAAGGTCTATCCCCGTTCGATCAGCGGCCTCTTCCAGAACTGGCGCATCGTCTTCGTCTGGCTAACCCAGATCATCTTCTACGGCCTCTGCTGGCTGCCGTGGAATGGGCGGCAGGCGGTGCTGTTCGACCTCGAAGAGCGGCGCTTCTACATCTTCGACCTGGTGCTCTGGCCGCAGGACACCATCTACCTGACCTTCCTGCTGCTGCTCTCGGCGCTGGCGCTGTTCCTGTTCACGGCGGTGGCCGGCCGCCTGTGGTGCGGTTACACCTGCCCGCAGACCGTCTACACAGAAATTTTCCTGTGGATCGAGAAGTGGATCGAAGGCGAGCGTCCGCAGCGGATGAAGCTCGACGCCGGGCCGCGCACGGCGGATAAAATCCGCAAAAAGACACTGAAACACAGTCTCTGGCTGCTCATCTCGCTGTGGACCGGGCTGACCTTCGTCGGCTACTTCACGCCGATGCGTGAACTGCTGGGCAGCATCCTGACCGCCGACATCGGCGCCTGGGAAATCTTCTGGGTACTGTTCTACGGCGCCTCTACCTACGGCATGGCCGGCTTCCTGCGCGAGCACATGTGCAAGTACATCTGCCCGTATGCCCAGTTCCAGTTCGTCATGTTCGATCGCGACACGCTGATCATCGCCTACGACGCCGAGCGCGGCGAAGCCCGCGGCAGCCGCGGCAAGAATGTCGATCCGCGTGCCGCCGGCCTCGGCGACTGCATCGATTGTGGCATCTGCGTCCAGGTTTGCCCGACCGGCATCGACATCCGCGACGGCCTGCAGCTCGAATGCATCGGTTGCGCCGCCTGCATCGACGCCTGCGATCAGGTCATGGACAAGATGAATTACCCGCGCGGCCTGATCCGCTACTCGACCGAGAATGCGGTCGCCCAGCACTACACGCGACCGCAGATCATCCGTCGCGCCTTCCGTCTGCGCACCCTGGTCTATCTTGTCGCCTTCCTGACATTGAGCGCTGCCGTCGCCTGGTCGCTGGCCACCAAGGTGCCGCTCAAGGTCGGCATCCAGAAGGACCGCAGCGTGCTCTATCGCGAGGGCCACGACGGCGCCATCGAGAACACCTTCCAGATGCACCTGACCAATGCCAGCGAGCAGGATCGCAGTTTCCGCATCAGCGTCCAGGGCCTGCCCGGCATCCGCCTGCAGGGCACCGACACCGCCAGCGTCCCCGGCGCCGGCATGCAGGATCTGTCGCTGACCGTCAGCGCCGAACCCGGCAGCCTCGACAGTGGCTCACATCCAATCACCTTCGCCATCGAGGACACGGCCAATCCGGATACGCGGGTCGAACAGAAAGCCACCTTCTGGATGCCGTGAGTCACCGTCTATCGGTTTTTCTGGAACGGGAGTTGCTTTGAACTTGTCGTAGCAGCGTACTCAACCCTTTTGCCGACACCTCACAAAGGACGCCGGCAGCTCAAGGAGGAAGTCATCATGGCAAGCCACGACATCCGGCTCTCCGTTGCCGAAGAGCGCACCATCTACCACGTCGCTGACATCGAGCGCGCCATGGAAGAAGCGGCGGGCAACCGCAACGAAGCCCTGGCCAGCTACTACGAGAAGATGCGCCAGCGCGGCGGCGGCCGCTTCCTGGTCCGTCCCAACGGGGCCGACATGATCGACGACCTCTACGACAGCTGCCCCAATTTCGCCGAGGTCATCGACGACCTGAAAAAGTACATCGCCCTGTCGGTGGCCGGCAACGAGCCGATGAGCTTCACGCCGATCCTGCTGCTCGGCGAGCCGGGCATCGGCAAGACCCATTTCGCCCGCGAACTGGCCGCCCGCCTGGGCACCGGCCACGAATTCATCTCGATGAGCTCGCTGACCGCCGGTTGGGTACTTTCCGGCGCCTCCTCGCAGTGGAACAACGCCAAGCCGGGCAAGGTGGCGCACACTTTGGTGCATGGCGACTACGCCAACCCCATCGTGGTGCTCGACGAGGTGGACAAGGCCGGCGGCGATTCGCGCTATGACCCGATGGGCTCGCTCTACAGCCTGCTGGAAAAGGACACGGCGCGCGCCTTCAAGGACGAGTTCATCGACATCGACATCGATGCCTCGCACATCCTCTGGGTGACGACGGCAAACGACGAGCGCAGCATCCCCGAGCCCATCCTCAACCGGATGAATGTCTACGAGGTGCCGCGCCCCGACCACGATGCCGCCATCAGCATCGCCGCCGCGCTTTACCGCGAGATCGTCCGCGAGCACGACTGGGGTTTCCCGCCGGAAGCGGCGGAGGAAGTGCTGGAGCGGATCGGCTCGCTGCCGCCGCGCGACATGCGCAAACGCCTGCTCGCCGCTTTCGGCACGGCCAAGCTGGAAGGACGCAACGAACTGGCAGCCAGCGACTTCGACAGCGCCCGCATGGGACGCAGCCGCAAGATCGGATTCTGAACGGAGAACACCCGGCGGCCCCCACCAGGAGCGGGCGCCGCCGGGTTATGCTTGGCAGCCCTGCAACACGGCCACCGCCATGCGTAACCCGGTTCCCGTCATCGTCATCGCCCAGCTCTTCGGCACCTCGCTTTGGTTCTCCGCCAACAGCGCCGCCGACGACCTGATCCGCCAGTGGGGCATCACTGCCGCCGATCTCGGTACGCTGACCAACGCCGTCCAGCTCGGCTTCATCATCGGCACCCTGAGCTTCGCCATCAGCGGCCTCGCCGACCGTTACGCCGCCAGCCGCATCTTTGCCGTCTGTGCCGTACTCGGGGCGCTGGCCAACGCTGCCTTCGCCCTGTTCGCTGGCGGCATGGAGAGCGGCGTGCCACTGCGCTTCGCCGTCGGCCTGTGTCTGGCCGGCGTCTACCCGCTGGGCATGAAGCTGGTCGTCAGCTGGGTACCGGAACGCGCCGGCGCGGCGCTGGCTCAACTGGTCGGCATGCTCACTCTGGGCACCGCACTGCCGCACGGCATCCGCCTGGCCGGCGCCGGCTGGTCGTGGTCGGCGACCATCCTGGTGTCCTCCGGACTGGCCCTACTCGCTGCCGCCATGATCCTGCGCCTGGGCGACGGCCCGCATCTACGGCGCCGGCATGATGCCCCTCCATTGCGTCTGGGCCGCGTCTTCCACACTTTCTCGATCAGCGAATTCCGCGCCTCGGCCTTCGGCTATTTCGGCCACCAATGGGAGTTGTACGCCTTCTGGACACTGACCCCGGCGCTGGTCGTCATCGCCGGCCTGGCGGCGCCCGGCAGTCCGGCGCTGTCCGGCTTCGCCTTCGCCATCATCGGTATTGGTGCCATTGGCTGCCTGGCTGGCGGCTGGTGGAGTCTGCGCCTCGGCAGCGCCCGCGTCGCAGCGACGGCGCTGGCCCTGTCAGCCCTCTGCTGCGCCGTCTTTCCGCTGGCCCTGGAGTGGCCGGCCTGGGCCAGAATCACCCTGCTCCTGCTCTGGGGGGCGACGGTGGTTGCCGATTCGCCACATTTTTCCGCCCTCTCGGCGCGCGCCTGCCCGCCGGAAATTGTCGGTAGCGCCCTGGCTTTTCAAAACGCCATCGGCTTCGCCATCACCATGCTGTCGATTCATCTCGGCACGGCCTGGGTCGCTGACTGGCAGGGCAATGTCGCCTGGCTGCTGCTACCCGGGCCAATGATCGGCTTGCTCGGGCTGTATCCACTGTGGCGGCAGCAGCATCGTCACCAATGAAAAGGGCGGAACCATGCCCGCCCGTTGCCCGTCTGTCGCTTACGCAGCCAGCGCTATGTTGCGCACTGGCGTCTCCGTCCGCGGCTGTGTCTTCAGCTTTTCCAGGCGGCGCATTTCGGCGTTCAGCGCCACCTGCTGACCAGCAGTCAGCATCCGATGACCGGTCCGCCACTCGCAAAGGGCATCACCGGCCAGCACGCCCGCCTGATGCAGCTCTCCGGCAAGCGCGCGCAGATCGCCCTGAACGAAGCGCTGCCCGTCGCTCAATTCGGCGATGAATTCGTTCTTGTGCAACAAGATTTTTGCTTGAATCGTCATGGCTAAACCTCCAGTAGGCGAAGCTTAGCTCGATGACGAATGGGACGACCGTGGGATATTCCACACTTGTCGGCGAATAGCTCGACGAATTTTGGCTGGCCGTCGGCAGCCTCACCAGACCGCCTATTGCTCACTATCCAGACGGCGGGCCGCTGCCGCGGCGCGTCCGGAGAATCCGGGCGCCAGCAGCTCTTCGGCCGTCATGCCGCGATCAACGTCGAGCCCGATCAAGCGCCAGTCATGCACCGGCAGGTTGGGAATCGGCTTCTTCAGGCGCTCGTAGTAGCGCGTCGGCCAGAGCACCCCGGCGATCCGCCGGTGATCGAAGAAATCGACCTCGGCCACCGCCCCCCGCGTCGAGGCCAGCCCGTCCAGAGTGAAACGAACGCGACGCAGCCAGCGCTGCTGACGGTCGATATAGAGCAGAAAGCGGTCCTCGGCGGCAAAGCCGAGGCCGGGCCGGCGGACGACCAGCAGGATGTCGCAGTGATGACCGTTGACCCAGGCGTCGTCGATGCGCTCAAGGTGGGCGTTGCCGCTCAGGAAATAGAAGGGACCGCTGAGGAACAGCCGATAACCGTCGGCAACCAGCGCTGCCGCAGCGCGCACCTCGGCATCGTCGGTCGTCTGACCAGCGTAGCTGACGTGCACCTCATCCACCGTGCGCAGCACCTGCTTCTGGCCACCCGGGCCGCGGTGGCTTTGACCGACAATCGGTGAATCATCAAGGAGCAACCGTTCTTCCGAACCCTGACGAAACGCGGCGTCAATCAGCGTCGGCTGCAGCTTGCCGACCACGCCGTACCACTCGCCCTCATAGGCGACGCTGACATCGCGCAGTTGCCGCCAGGCCGCCAGACCATGTGCCTCCGCCGAGGCCGCCAAAATGGCCCGCCCGGCTGCCGTCTCGCCAGCCACCAGCGCTTGCGGCACCCCGCGCCCGGCACAACCGGCGACGAGTAACAGACTAAGGCTCAGACACAACAGGCGAAGGAAGGTCATGATTGGCTCCGGCAGACGACGACAGCCCCCAATCTAGCGCAAACCTGAGTTGCCGGGCGATCAATGCACCGTGCACACCATGCACGGATCAAACGAGCGCACCACATGCTGAACTGTCGGCAGCGCGCCGTCGCCGGCCGGCAGGCCGACCAGGGCCTGTTCGAGCGGGCCGGGCTGGCCGTCGCTGTCGCGCGGCGAGAAGTTCCAGGTGGTCGGGGCGATGATCTGGTAGCGCTCGATGCGGCCGCGCTTGATGCTCAGCCAGTGGCCGAGACTGCCGCGGGCGGCTTCGACCAGGCCGACCGCCTGCCCGACATCGGGCAGCGGTGCCGGCAGACAGAAGGGTTCGCCGGGAACGATGGCGCGCACCCAGTTTTCCATTTCCGGCAACACCCTGGCCATTTCGCTCATGCGGGCGACGACACGAGCGGTGACGCTAGCGCCGAAACGGGCCACCAGGTCGCCGGCCAGCGGCTGGCCGGCAACGAGCTGACGGGCCAGGGCACCGGTTTCGACGACGCTGCCGCCGTAGCGCGGCGCCTTGCACCAGGTGTAGGCGTCGGCCTTGTCGGCGGCGACGACGGTTTCGCCCAGCGCCGGCGGCAATGGCGCCGCCTCGGCCAGCCAGGCGTGGCGGGTGTCCTCGGTGATCTGCCCGGCATCCAACGCGACGCTGCTGCCCGCGTGCCAGAGACCAGCCGGGAACAGGCCGTAGGCACCATAGGAAAGGAAGCGATCGGTGGCCCGGCCGGTACGCTCCAGGCCGAGGTCGCCAGCGGCCATCAGGAAGCGGGGAAAATCGGCCTGGCGGCCGGCTGCCCATTCCTGCAGTGCCGGCCAGCTGGTGATGTCGGCGAACGCTTCCAGTCGGTCGCCAAGCAGCGTTCCTTCGACAAAGGCGCGGAACTCGCGCAACAGCGCCAGCACGCGGATGCGCTCGGCGGCCGTCAGCGCCTTGGTGCTGCCGCCGGCCTGCAGGGCCAGGGTATGCGGCCAGCGGCCGGCGAGAAAACCGGTCAGATTGAAGAAGCGGGCGCGCGCCGGCAGCACTTCGCGGGCGGCCGTTCCACGGGTGGCGGTGAAGCGGCCGGCCAGCTCCGCATGCCAGAAGCGGCCGGCATAGGCCGGACGGGCAAAATCGGGCATGAAGAAGAGGTAGAAATGGGTCAGGTGATCGGCCAGATTTTCCGTCGCCTGAATCAGCTGCCGGGCCAGCACGCCGTTCGGCGGTGGCGTGACGCCAGCCAGATCAGCGAGCGCCGCAGCCGCCGCCGCCGACTGGGCAACCGAGCAGATGCCGCAAATGCGCGGCACGATGGCCAGCGCATCTTCCGGCAGGCGGCCGACGAGCACCTGCTCGAAGCCGCGGAACAGGGGCGAATTGACGCGGGCAGCAGCAACCTGGCCGGCCTCGACATCGAGGCTGAGCTCCAGGTCACCCTCGACGCGGTTGAAGGGGCCGAGCTGGATGCGCTTCATTTGCCTTTTTTCTTCACCGCCGGGCGGATCACCGTGTGATCGACGACGGCGTTGTCGCGCACGCGCTTCGGCGTCGCTGATTTGGAGAGAGCGGCGAGGGCGACGAACCAGGCCTTCGGCATGTCGGTCGGCAGGCCGATGGGAATGCCGGCCAGCTTGGGGGTTTCCTGGAAGGCATGGCCGGGCGCTTCGAAGCCCGGCTCGGTGCAGGCGATGCAGGCGAAGCCGCCCTTCAGGCAGGAGCCGCTGCCGTTCCACGGCCGCAGGTTGCAGTCGGCGTGCGCCTGCGTGCCCTTGCAGCCAAGGTTCTCCATCAGGCAACCGAGATCGGAATGCTTTTCGGCGCTGGCCTTGAACTCGTAATACTCGTTGCGGGCGCAGCCGTGATGCACCAGTTGGTCGGCGTAGAGCAGTGGCCGGCCGACCTCGTCGAGATCGCCGGCGCTCAGGCCTTCGAGGGCGAGTTTTTCCAGGGTGTCGACAATCCAGCCCGGATGCGTCGGGCAGCCGGCGATGTTGACCACGGGCATTCCGCCAGCGGAACGGAAATCGGCCCCCAGCAGTCCGCCCGGCGTGTCGCCGTCGTACTGCAGGCCGCAGGCCTCCAGTGGATTGCCCGGGGTGCTGGCCGAGAGACCGCCATAGGCGGTGCACGAACCGATGGCGAAGACCCAGCGGGCCTGGGCGGCCAAGCGTTCGACCCAGGCGGTCAGCGGCCGGCCGTCGCCGGCCATCAGGTGGAATTTACCGCTGCCGTTGGGGCCGCGCAGCATGGCCCCCTCGACGCAGAGCACGTCGAAGGCCTGGCGGCCATCGGCGCAGGCGCTCAGGATGTGCAGGGCTTCCTCGCCGCTTTCCTGAGCCAGCGCCGGATGCCAGAGAAACTCGATGCCGGCATCGCGCAATTCGTCGAACAGCGGGCGCGGCTCGGCACACAGCATGGATTGCGTGCAGCCGCCGCAACCGCCGCTCTGCAGCCAGAGAACCTTCAGCATGTCGATCCGACGACGCTCATGACTCCGCCTCTTCCAGACCATAACGGTGCAGCTTGGCGCGCAGGCCGACACGCGACAGGCCGAGTTCACGGGCGGCGCGCGACTTGTTGCCGCGATGGCGCTGCATGGCCTCGGCAATCACCCGCTGTTCCAGCTGCTCCATGCGTTCGCGCAAATTGCCGTGGAGACCGGCGGTCGGCAACGCGACGTCAGCGTCCGGCCGGCCGCCGGCAGCGCCGAGAACACGCGGCGACAGCAATTGCCGGCCGAGTAGCGGCGCATCGGCGAGGGCCACCATGCGCAGGATCTCGTTCTGCAACTCGCGGACATTGCCCGGCCATTGATAGGCTGCCAGCGCCTGCATCGCCGCCGCCTCGATGCCGTCGACCGGCTTGTCGAGAACGCGGGCGGTCGCTTCCAGTAGATGCGCGGCCAGCAACGGCAGATCCATCGGTCGCTGGCGCAGCGGCGGCACGTGCAGCGGAATGGTCGCCAGCCGGTAGTAGAGGTCTTCGCGGAAGCGCCCGGTGCGGACATCCTCCTCGAGATCGCGGTTGGTGGCAGCGATCACCCGCACGTCTACCGTCACCGGCCGACTGCTGCCCAGAGGGCGGAACTCGCCTTCCTGCAGGGCGCGCAGCAGCTTGTACTGGGCCTCGGGGCTGAGTTCCCCGATTTCGTCCAGAAAGAGCGTGCCCCCATGGGCCAGTTCGAAGCGGCCCTTCTTGGAACCCACCGCGCCGGTGAAGGCG
>DDWF01000297.1 GCA_002345845.1 Betaproteobacteria bacterium UBA2293
GTCACCATCATGACCATCGCCGTCAGCGAGCGGACCGGCGAGATCGGCCTGCTGGTGGCGCTCGGTGCCCGCCGACGGACCATCCTGCTGCTCTTTCTCGGCGAGGCGGTGGCGCTGTCGGGACTCGGCGGCCTGCTCGGCCTGCTGCTCGGCATCGGCCTCGCCCAGGCAATCCATTTCGCCGTGCCGGCACTGCCGGTGCATACGCCGCTCAGCTTCGTGCTGCTCGCCGAGGCGGTGGCCATCAGCATCGGTCTCGCCGCTGGCGTGCTGCCCGCCCGCCGCGCCGCCGGCCTCGACCCGGTCGAGGCCCTGCGCACCGAGTGAGGGAGCTGCCACTGCCATACGCCAACGTATGCTAGAGTTAGCGCTCCCCAGTTGCCCTTTGCCCCAGGAGTTCCGCATGACGACGCATCACATCGACCAGTTGCACCCCGGCATGTCCGCCAGCACGTCCAAGACCGTCACCGAAACCGACATCATTCTCTTCGCCGGCATCTCGACCGACGTCAATCCGGCTCACCTCGACGAGGAATACGCCAAGACGACGATGTTTGGTGGCCGCATCGCCCACGGCATGCTGTCAGCCGGCTTCATCTCCGCCGTGCTGGCCAACAAGCTGCCCGGCCCCGGCACCATCTACCTGTCGCAAACGCTGAAGTTCAAGGCACCGGTCCGTCCGGGCGACACCGTCACCGCCACGGTCACCGTCAAGGAAGTCAACGTCGCCAAGAACCGCGTGACACTGGATACGGTATGCACGGTCGGCGGCAAGCCGGTCATCGAAGGCGAATGCCTGATGATGCCGCCGGTCCGCGCCGCCGCAGCGAGCGGCACGGCCTGATCGTCAGATCAGCGCCCCCAAAAAAAACGCCGGCAACTGCCGGCGTTTTTCATTGCTCAGAAGGACTCGTCCGCGCGCAGAAAGCGCCAGTGGCCGAGCGGCAAGTCGCCAAGGCGGATCTTGCCGATGCGCACCCGCTTCAGGCCGATGACACGCAAGCCGACCATTTCGCACATGCGGCGGATCTGCCGCTTCTTGCCTTCCTTGAGAATGAAGTGCAGCTGATCCTCGTTCAGTTGCTTGACCCAGGCCGGCTTCAGCGGCTTGCCCTCGAGTTCCAGGCCATGGCGCAACAGCTCCAGGCCGTTCGGAATCATTTCGCCACTGACCCGCACCAGGTATTCCTTTTCCGTCTGGCCGTCTTCGCCGATCAGTTTCTTGGCGATGCGGCCGTCCTGCGTGAACACCAGCAGACCGGTGGAATCGATGTCCAGCCGCCCGGCCGGCGCCAGACCGCGCAACATCCATGGCTTGAACTCCGGATCGCCCGGCTGGCGTACCCAGGTTTCGGCCGAAATCAACGTCACCGCCGGCTTGCAATCGTCTTCCGGCTGCCCGGAAACGTAGCCGATCGGCTTGTTGAGCAGGATGGTGACCTGCTTGGCCTGGTCCTTCTCGGCTTCCTTGGAGATGCTGATCTCGGCGTCCGGCTCGATGCGCGATCCGAGTTCGGCAATCTGCTCACCATTGACGAAGACCCAACCACGCTCAATCCACAGATCGGCCTCACGCCGCGAACACATGCCGCGCTCGGACATTACCTTGGACAGGCGAACGCCAGAAGGCGCCATCGCCGGGTCACGCGGCGGCAGCGGAGCAGCAGCCGGACGCGACGGCTTGGCATCGCGCATCTTGTTGCCACGCGACTGTTCATGAATGGGCTGGATACCGCTGGGTGCTGGCTTGGCGTAAGGTTTCTTCGCTGCCGCCCGAGCCGGCGCGGTCTTCTTGAGCGGACTGAGCGTTCCACTCGGCCGCTCCACCGGTTCGCTCGGCACCGCCGGCGGCGCCGCACGCTCCGTTACGGGTGGCTTGGGCTCGCGGCGCGCCGGCGCTGGCCGAGACTCGGCGGCCGGCGCCGTTTCGGGCTGACGCCATTTCGCCCACGGGTCATCACCAGCCGCCGCGACGGGCGGCCGCTTTCCCTTCTTGTCGTTACCGGAATCGCTCATTGGATGGCGAGCAGCTCCACCTCGAAGACCAGCGTCGCGTTCGGCGGAATGACCCCGCCGGCACCGCGCGTGCCGTAACCGAGTTGCGGCGGAATGGTCAGCTTGCGCTTGCCGCCGATCTTCATCCCCTGAACGCCCTCATCCCAGCCGGCGATGACGTGGCGCTGGCCAAGGGGGAAATCGAAGGGATCGTTGCGATCCTTGCTCGAATCGAACTTGCTGCCATTGGTCAGCCAGCCGGTGTAATGGACGACGACGTGATCGCCGGCCTTGGCCTCAGCGCCTTCGCCAACGACGGTGTCTTCGTAGATCAGGCCGGAGGCCGTGGTGATTTCAGCCATGAGAAGCTCCTCTCTGTAACCTTCCCGCCCGCCAGGCGGGTCGCGGAACGAGCTGTGTTTAAAGGGCGAAAGTTTACCACATGCCTACGACAAGGCTTTGACTTGGCGAAACTTTTCCGTATAATGCGCGGTTCTTCGTAGCACCCTTTAGATTTATTTTCGGAGTCCAACCCATGTATGCGGTCATAAAAACCGGCGGCAAGCAGTATCGCGTTTCCGCTGGCCAAAAACTTAAAGTAGAACAGATACCGGCAGACGTTGGCGCAGAAGTTACCCTTGACCAGATCCTCATGGTAGGCGAAGGCGAGTCGGTACAAGTCGGCGCCCCCTTCCTTGCTGGCGCCACCGTCAAGTGCACCGTGGTTTCCCACGGCCGCCACGACAAGGTCAAGATCTTCAAGATGCGCCGTCGTAAGCACTATCAGAAGCATCAGGGCCATCGTCAGAACTACACCGAATTGCGCATCGACGCGATCGCGGCTTAAGTTCAAGGAGCTAATAAATGGCACACAAAAAAGCAGGCGGCAGTTCACGTAACGGCCGCGACTCACAAGCCCAACGACTGGGCGTCAAGCGCTACGGCGGTCAATTCGTCCTGGCTGGCAACATCATCGTTCGCCAGCGCGGTACCGAATTCCACCCGGGCGAGAACGTCGGCTGCGGCAAGGATCACACCCTGTTCGCACTGAAGGACGGCGTCGTCCAGTTCGCCATCAAGGGCGAAAAGAAGCGTCGTACGGTCACCATCGTCCCGGCTGCCGAGTAATTCGGCACAGCGGAAGCAAAAGCCCTATCCGCCGGATAGGGCTTTTTAGTTTGTAGAGGCGGAACATGAAATTCATCGACGAAGCAAAAATCTACGTCAAGGCTGGCGATGGCGGTAACGGCGCCGCCACGTTCCGCCGCGAGAAGTACATCCCGATGGGCGGCCCGAACGGCGGCGACGGCGGCCGTGGTGGCAGCATCTACGCCATCGCCGACCGCAACATCAACACCCTGGTCGATTACCGCTACACCCGCAAGTTCATCGGCAAGCGCGGTGAAAACGGCGGCGGCGCCGACCAGTACGGCGCCGGCGGCGACGACATCATCCTGCGCATGCCGGTCGGCACGGTCATTTACAACATGAATACCGAGGAAATCCTCGCCGACCTGTCCGAGCACGATCAGAAAGTATTGATCGCCAAGGGCGGCAAGGGCGGCCTCGGCAACCTGCACTTCAAGTCCTCGACCAACCGCGCGCCGCGCCAGAAAACCAATGGCGACCAGGGCGAGGAATTCGAACTTCGCCTGGAACTGCGCGTCCTCGCCGACGTCGGCCTGCTCGGCCTGCCCAATGCCGGCAAGAGCACGCTGATCCGCGCCATCTCCTCGGCCCGGCCGAAGGTTGCCGACTACCCGTTCACCACGCTGCATCCGAATCTTGGCGTCGTCCGCGTCGATGACGAAAAGAGCTTCGTCGTCGCCGACGTGCCCGGCCTGATCGAAGGCGCCGCCGATGGCGCCGGCCTCGGCATCCGCTTCCTGAAGCACCTGCAGCGCACGCGCATCCTGCTCCACCTGGTCGACATCGCCCCGATTGATCCCGATGCCAACCCAGTCCGTGACGCCAAGGCCATCGTCGGCGAACTGATCAAGCACGACCCGGAACTGGCCAACAAGCCGCGCTGGCTGGTCCTCAACAAGCTCGACCTGATTCCGGAAGAGGATCGCGAAAAGGCCATCAAGGATTTCCTCAAGGCCTACAAGAAAGCCACCAAGTACGATGGCCCCTACTTCCCGATCGCCGCCATCAATGGCGACGGCACCAAGCCGCTGATCTACGCCATCCATGAAGCGCTGGAACAGATGGCGCGCCCGGAAATCGACGACAGCGAAGACAACGCCGACCAAGAAGAAGCATGAACAAAACCCGCCTTGCCTCCGCTAAACGCCTGGTCGTCAAGGTCGGCTCGGCTCTCGTCACCAACAACGGCGCCGGCCTCGACCTACAAGCCATCGGCGACTGGGCCCGGCAGATTCACGCGGTGCGCCAGCAGGGCAAGCAAGTCGTACTCGTCTCCTCCGGTGCCGTGGCCTGCGGCATCCAGCGCCTCGGCTGGGGACGCCGGCCGAAAACCGTGCATGAAAAGCAGGCTGCTGCTGCCGTCGGCCAGGCGGGCCTCGTCGAAGTTTATGAAGCCGCCTTCAGCAAGTATGGCCTGCACACCGCCCAGATCCTGCTCACCCATGACGATCTGGCCGACCGCAAACGCTACCTCAACGCCCGGTCGACGCTCAACGCCTTGCTCGAGATGGGCGTCATCCCGATCATCAACGAGAACGACACCGTGGTCACCGACGAAATCAAGTTCGGCGACAACGACACCCTGGGCGCCCTCGTCGCCAACCTGATCGAAGCCGATGCGCTGATCATCCTCACCGACCAAAGTGGCCTGTACACCGCCGACCCGCGCAAAGACCCCAGCGCCAAACTGATCCGCGAAGCCACCGCCGGCGACCCCGCCCTGGAGGCCATGGCCGGGGGCGCCGGCAGCAGCGTCGGTACCGGCGGCATGCTGACCAAGGTCATCGCCGCCAAACGCGCTGCCCGCAGCGGCGCCCATACCGCCATCGCCAGCGGTCGCGAAACCGATCCCATACTGCGCCTGGCCAATGGCGAAACCGTGGGTACCCTGCTCGTCTCGCAGACGCAACCACTGGCCGCGCGCAAGCAATGGCTGGCCGATCACCTGCAACTGGCTGGTCGCCTGCTGCTCGACGACGGCGCCGTGAAAGCCCTGCAATCGGGAAAAAGCCTGCTGCCGATCGGCGTCATCGCTACCGAAGGTGAATTCGAACGCGGTGCGGCCGTCGCCTGCATCGCCCCTGACGGCACAGAAGTCGCCCGCGGCCTGAGCAACTACGGCAGCGGCGAAGCCCGCCGGATCGCCCGCAAATCGACCGCCGAAATCGAAAACATCCTCGGTTACGTCGACGAAGCGGAAATAATCCACAGGGACAACCTGATTCTCCACGCCTGAGGCGCCGAAACACAGATCAGCACTGCTAGCATGCCAATTCCTTACCCATTTTGAGAGGATCTGGCAGTGAACAAACTGATTGCAATCGCTCCGCTGGCGCTCATCCTGAGCGCCTGCGTCACCGGAGGTGGCTACAAACCAGTCGCCGACAAACTGCCGGCGTTGAAGGTCAGTTTCGCTGACCCGGCGTGGACCGGCAAGCAGATACCCGCCGGACAACAATGCCAGATGTTCAGCGGCAAGGGCGCAACACCGCCGCTGGTGGTCGAGAACATCCCGGTCGGCGCCAATGCCATCATCGTCGAATTCAACGCGACCTGAGCTTTGCCCCGCTGTCGAATGGTGGCGGCCACGGCAAGATCGGCTTCTGGCACAAGGGCGGCGAACGTGCCGTACTACCGGCCGTCCCTGGCGAAACAGCAACCCTACCCGCAGGCAGCTTCCTCGAAGCCCGCGCCCTGTCCACCGGCAACTACGCCTCACCGGGTTACTTGCCACCCTGCTCCGGTGGCCGCGGCAACCTTTATGTCGCCGACGTCAAGGCCGTTTACAAAGCCAGCAAGGAAGGCGAAGAAAACCGTCTGTTCGCCGAGCAGCGGATCACTCTCGGCAATTACTGATCTAATCAAGCAAGAAGCCCGGCATTTCGCCGGGCTTCTTGCTTTGTCCGGAATCCAGACAAAAAAACGGGTGCCGAAGCACCCGTTTCGTTTCCAATCGGTAAAGACCGATTAGAAGGTGTGACGCAGACCAAGGGCAAAAACGCCCGTGTTGTTGTCAGCAGCACCAACAGCGGTTTCAAAGCCAGCAGCGCGCGCGGCGTTGTCGTCATTGCGAACGTAGGTCACGCCGGTGTAGATGGTGGTCCGCTTCGACAGGGAATGCATGTAAGCAACGGTGAGGGCGTCGGAGTCAGCATCGTTGGCGTTTTCGATATCGTTGGCAGCGTACTGGGCCGTGAAGGCACCCTTGGCACCGGCCGGAACGATCACACCCAGCGACCACTTGTTGTCACGGTCGAAGCCATCGGTACGGTTGGTCTGGTAGGCAGCGAAAGCCGTCGCAGGGCCGAAGTTGAACGAACCACGAACACCGTATTCCATACGCTTCTGGCCAGCCAGGGCAAGCGTATCCTTGTCGTCGGTACGAGCGACGGTGAAGTTAACATTCACCGGGCCATTGACGTAGTTGCCGGCCACCAGGTTGGCGTAGACGTCGTTGTTCTGGCTGCTAGCAGCTTGTTCCGTCACGCGAGCGTGGTTATAGGCGAAGGAGAAGCCACCAAAGTTAGGCGAGATGTAGGCGACGGCGCTCTCGGCACGACCGGCACTACCACAGGTCAGCAAGGAACCGACGCCCAGCTTGATGTACGGATCCAGAGCGGAACCGGCAACAGCGCCGATGCCACAAGCGTAGTCGTAACCCGCGGTCTGCAGACGACCGGCAACGGCGGTACCGAAACCACCGGTCAGGCCGACCATTTGCTGACGAGCACCAGCGGCACCGTTACCGAGGCCGTCGTTTTCGTCGATATCAATGCCGTATTCCAGCACGAACAGGGCCTTCAGGCCGTTGCCCAGGTCTTCCGTACCACGGAAGCCGATGCGGGAGCCGGACAGGCCACCGGACTGGATGTTGTGTTGCGCACCTTCATTGCCGCCGAAGGAATAGGCATAAGCCATGTCAGCAACGCCGTAGATGGTGACGTTGGTTTGGGCGAAAGCAGCGGTAGAAGCCAGGCCAGCGACAGCCAGAGCGATAATCTTCTTTTGCATCAGAAAATCTCCTTAGTGGTTAGTTTTTAACCGGCCTTGCGGGCCGGCTAAGCTTTACCTCTCGGATCGAGAAGTTGGCACTGATTGTCCAAGGCCGGCAGGAGCAGAACAAGGTTTAAATCGACCGTGGGGCAATCTGTTTGAGAAGCTGTTGCATTCCTGCAACAGGATGAAAAGCCAATTCTCCAACTGTCGATGATCAAGCCAGCGTCATGGCACCAAAGAACATCGCCGGCGAACGCAGATCAGCCTCGCTCGGGAAAATCAGGCGAACAGGCGGGCCAGTTCTTCACCGGGTTCGCTGGCACGCATGAAGGCTTCGCCAACGAGGAAGGTAGCAACGCGATGTTCGCGCATCAGCGCCACGTCAGCCGGGGCCAGGATGCCGCTTTCAGTGACGACGATGCGCTCGGCAGGGATACGTTCGAGCAGGCCGAGCGTGGTTTGCAGCGTGACCTCGAAGGTACGCAGGTTACGGTTGTTGATGCCCAGCAGGGGCGTCTGCAGTTGCAGGGCGGCAGCCAGTTCTTCGCCGTTGTGCACTTCGACGAGCACGGCCATGCCGTAGCCGTGGGCGGCAGTTTCCAGTTCCTGCATCTGGCGCAGATCGAGCGCAGCGGCGATGAGCAGGATGGCATCGGCGCCCATGGCCCGCGCCTCGGCGATCTGGTAGCGATCGACGATGAAGTCCTTGCGCAGCACCGGCAGCGTGCAGGCGGCACGCGCAGCCTGCAGGTATTCCGGGCAGCCCTGGAAGTAGTCGCGGTCAGTCAGCACCGACAGGCAGGCGGCGCCATGCTCGGCGTAGCTGCGGGCAATGTCGGCCGGACGAAAGTCGGCACGGATGACGCCCTTCGATGGGCTGGCCTTCTTGATCTCGGCGATTACCGCCGGCCGGCCAACGGCCAGCTTGGCACGGATGGCGCCGACGAAATCGCGCGGCGCCGGCTGGCTGGCGGCTTCGGCCTCGACCGCGGCGAGCGGCTTGACGGCCTGTGCGGCAGCGATTTCCTGACGTTTGGTGGCAATGATCTTGTTGAGGATGTCGCTCATGACACCCCCAGACGCTGCGTGCACTCGACAAACTGTGCCAGCTTCGACCGCGCGGCGCCGCTGGCGATGGCTTCGCGCGCCTTGGCAATACCGTCGCCGATACTGTCGGCAGCGTTGGCGACGTAAAGGGCGGCGCCGGCGTTCAGGCAGACGATTTCGCGGGCCGGGCCTTCGCGGTTCTCCAGGGCGGCGAGCATGACGGCCTTGGATTCCTCGGCACTGCCGACGCGCAGATTGCGCAAGGACATCATCTGCAGACCGAAATCTTCCGGATGCACTTCGTATTCGCGCACCTCGCCGTCCTTCAGTTCGCCGACCAGGGTCGCCGCACCGAGCGAGATTTCGTCGAGGTTGTCCTTGCCGTGTACGACGAGCACGCGCTCGGCGCCGAGGCGCTGCATGACCCGCACCTGGATGCCGACGAGGTCGGGGTGGAAGACGCCCATCAGCGTGTTCGGCGCTGCTGCCGGATTGGTCAGCGGACCGAGGATGTTGAACAGAGTACGGACGCCCATCTCGCGGCGCACCGGCGCGACGTGCTTCATCGCGGCGTGGTGGTTCGGGGCGAACATGAAGCCGATGCCGCATTCCTCGATGCAGGCAGCAACTTTTTCCGGCGACAGGTTGATGTTGGCACCGAGCGCTTCCAGCACGTCGGCGCTGCCGGAGCTGGAGGAAACGCTGCGCCCGCCGTGCTTGGCCACCTTGGCGCCAGCCGCGGCGGCGACGAAGATCGAAGTGGTCGAGATGTTGAAGCTGTGCGCCGCATCGCCACCGGTGCCGACGATATCGACAAAGCGTTGGTCGTAGGGGACGACGACCTTGGTCGACAGTTCGCGCATGACGCTGGCGGCAGCGGCGATCTCGCCGATGGTTTCCTNNTCCTTCTTGACGCGCAGGCCGGTGACGATGGCGGCGATCATCACCGGCGAGACTTCGCCGCTCATGATCTGGCGCACCAGCGAGACCATCTCGTCGTGGAAGATCTCGCGATGCTCGATGACGCGCTGCAGGGCGGCTTGCGGAGTCATTATTTGTGCTCCTCGAGGAAGTTGTTCAGCAAATCATGACCGCGCTCGGTCAGGATGGATTCGGGATGGAACTGCACACCTTCGACGGCCAGCGCCTTGTGACGGACGCCCATGATCTCGCCGTCGGCCGTCCAGGCGGTGATCTCCAGGCAGTCGGGCAGGCTGGCGCGCTCGATGGCCAGCGAGTGGTAGCGGGTGCAGGTCAGTGGATTGGGCAGGCCCTTGAAGACGCCGACGTCCTTGTGCTCGACCGGCGAGACCTTGCCGTGCATCAACTGTTTGGCGTGCACGATCCTGCCGCCGAAGGCTTCGCCGATGGCCTGGTGGCCCAGGCAGACGCCGAGCAGCGGGATCTTGCCGGCGAATTCGCGGATGGCGGCCAGCGAGATGCCGGCCTGCGCCGGGGCGCAGGGACCGGGCGAGATGACCAGGTAGTGCGGCTGGAGGCGGGCGATTTCGGCGATGGTGATAGCGTCGTTGCGGAATACCTGAACATCCTGACCCAGTTCGCCGAAGTACTGGACGATGTTGTAGGTGAAGCTGTCGTAGTTGTCGATCATCAGCAGCATGGGGCTTCTCCGGTTCAGTCCAGGCGGGTGTCGAGGCCCTGTTCGGCCAGTTCGGCGGCGCGCAGCACGGCGCGGGCCTTGCTCCGGGTTTCTTCCCATTCCGATTGCGGATCGGAATCGGCGACGATGCCGGCGCCGG
>DDWF01000305.1 GCA_002345845.1 Betaproteobacteria bacterium UBA2293
AACTCCTTGATAATAAACGCCGAAGTCATCTTACACAACCACTTCCCAACAACCCGACCAGAGAAACGATTTTCTCCCCTGATTTCCCGGCACCGGACGAGGGTGACGGGTTTGCAGTAAAACCGGATACCTGGCGTCGAGCAGCAACAACTTCGAATCCAGTTTTCGGACGCCGGTTCGGTTCCCAAAACGGAATCGAATTGACCTATGCCTGCCCGCCAAAAACCGTGCTGATCAGGTAGGCCGTATAGCCCACGTAACAGACCAACAGCACCGCGCCCTCGATGCGGTTGATACGTCCTGGTCCCCGGAATCCATAGCCGATCACGAATAGCGACAGGGTCAGTGCGGCCATCACCAGCATGTCCCGGTTGAAGACTTCCGGCCCAACGGCCAGCGGGTGAATCGTACCGGCGATCCCCACCACCGCCAGGGTGTTGAACAGGTTGGAGCCGAGAATATTACCGAGAGCGATATCGTGTTCGCCTTTCCTGGCTGCAATGATTGATGAAGCCAGTTCCGGCAACGAGGTGCCGACCGCGACCACGGTCAGGCCGATGATCAGATCGCTGACTCCGAATCCATGGGCGATCTCCACCGCGCCCCAGACCAGTACACGGGAGCTGACAATTAAAAGCGCCAGCCCCACCACCAACCAGAAGACCGCACGGCGGATGGGCATGGCGCGAACGTCCAGTTCCTGCTCCATCTCGTTTCCCAGCGCATCCTCTTTCTTCCGCAGCCCCTGCCAGATGGAGATGGCTACGATCTGTTGTGCAAGGTCATTTCGCCTACTTTGGTGTGCCCGTCAGTCGGGCTTCAAAAAGACCAGGCAGGATAGCGAAGTAACCAACTGATCCATTACTCGTAACGCGCACTATCAAAGTTGTAGTGAAAGGCTGAGCGCCCCGAAATCATCGCGGCGGTCGCCCTGGCCTTTGAACTCCCGTGTCCTGAGCACATGGGTATAACCCAAACGCAGGTTCCGCCAGGTAATAGCGATACCGAACTGGAGGTCTCCCACCAGCGGTTCTTTGTCTACGTTGCGGCTGTCGCGAAAGGTGTTGCCGTCAAGAAAGATGTTGCGGGCGACGGCCCGGCCCTCAATGCCTGCAAACAGATACCAGCCGAAACCGTGCCGAGGAATAAAAAAGCCTGAGCCCGGCACGCTGGGCTGGATTCGGGGAGGGCCATAGTCGAGCGGCAGGTTTTTGCCGTAGCGCAGCATTAAGCCGGCATTGGCGTAGGTGAATATGTTGCCCAGGGCGCCACCCGCATGCGGAGTCAGGTCGAAGGGAATGCCCAGCAGTGATTCCGCAACCAAACTACGCCAACTGCGGCTATAGGCCAGGATGAACCCTGGCTCGTTCTTGAGTTGGGTGTCCCAGCCTCGCGGTTCATCCGCGTTCACGAATGAATGAACGCGCTTCTGGGTCTGTTCAGCAAGCGAGGCGGGGCCTACCATGCCCACGGTCAATTCGAGTTGATCAAGACGTTGCCCGGTTTCGGCGATTAAGCCAACGGAACCATAGAGCCAGCCGCCATAAGGGCGGTCATCGAGCGGGGGGTCCCGCAAAGTGATGTCCTCCGGAGTATACATGTTCTGGCCGACCGCGTAGCTCGCCCGCACGGCTTTGCCGACAGGGAACAAAGGGAACTTGTCGGCCAGGCGCAACACCCACTCCGGAGTTTTGTCTTCGGCAGACAACCAGGATACACGCACCCCGTTGGTGTAATTCCGGTCGGTATTGTAGAACAGGTCGTTTTCCAGGACCAGGCTGAGGATGCCCTTCTCCGCCTTCTCGGCGGCGAAGGCCGCCGTGGGCGCGAGCAAAAGCATGCCGATCAGGATGGCGGCGATTCTCCTTCCCGGGTGGATCACTCCGGGATTTATGGTGAGCATCGGGGCTGCCGTCATTCTGCTCATCCCATGGTCTCGATGGTTTTCCGAAATCGCGCAAGCGCGAAACCAAACAATGCCGTTCCGATCAGGGCCAGGCTGACGAACTGCGGCCAGACCGCCGTGAGGCCAGCGCCCCGGTACAGGATCGACTGAGCCAACATCACAAAATGCGTGTTGGGCGCGGCGAGCATGATGTACTGGACGGCCTCCGGCATGCTCTCGCGCGGCGTCGAAGCGCCGGAGAGCATTTGTAGCGGAAGCAGCACCAGCAACAGCAACAAGGCGAACTGCGGCATGGAGCGGGCGACGGTGCCGAGGAAAATGCCCATCGAGGTGGTCGCGAACAGATGCAGCGCCGTGCCGGCCAGGAACAGCGCGAGCGAGCCCTGGATCGGTACGGAAAGCCAGCCCTGCACGACGACGGTGAGTGCCGTGGCAGTGGCGGCAAGGACGATCAGCCCCATCGCCCACACCTTGCTCGTCATGATCTCGAATGGCGTGACCGGCATGACCAGCAAATGCTCGACCGTGCCGTGCTCGCGCTCGCGGATCAGCGCCGCGCCGGTTAGCACGATGGAGAGCATGGTCACGTTGTTGATGACCTGCATGACGGCGCCAAACCATGACTTGTTGAGCTGGGGATTGAAGCGCGCGCGCAGCACCAAATCGACCGGCAGAGCTGGCACCTCGCGATAACGCTGCACGAAAGCGCGCACCTCGTCGCTCACGATGGTCTGGATATATCCACTGCCGGTGAACGCCTGGCTCATCCGTGTGGCGTCCACATTGAGCTGAATCGTGGGTTGGCGCCCGGCGAGCAGATCGCGCTGGAAGTTCAGCGGAATATCCAGGGCGAAGGTGGCCAGGCCGGCATCCATGCGGGCATCCATCTCCGCGTGGTCGATGATTTCGGGGGTCACGAAATAAGGCGGGTAAAAGGCGCTGACGATGCGCCACGACAGCGGTGAGCGATCCTCGTTGACGACCGCGATCGGCGCCTTGTTGAGGGTCTCCGGCATGGCCGTTGCCGCCGTGTAGACCGAAATGGTGAAGGCATAGACGATCAGCACCAGCATGATCGGGTCGCGCATCAGGCTGCGCAACTCCTTGATTCCGAGATGAAGGATGTTGGCCGGGCGCATGGACTATCGCTCCTGCTTCTTGAGCAGCGCGGCGGCGAGCGCGATCAGGATCGGCACGGCCAGCGCCAGCGGGACGAAGGCCGCCTGCAGATCGGAGAAGTCGAGCGCCTTCGAGAAGGTGCCGCGTGCAATGGTAAGGAAATGGGCGGTCGGGTAGATCTGGCCGATCAGCCGGCCCGCTCCTTCCAGCGATGAGACTGGATCGATCATGCCGGAGAAGTTGACCGCCGGCAGGATGGTGAGTACCGCCGTGCCGAAGATCGCCGCGATCTGGCTGCGCATGAAGGTGGAAATCAGCAGCCCCACGGCCGTGGCGGCGCCGACATAGAGCAACGCACCCGCCGCCAGGGTCAGGAAGCTGCCCTTCAGCGGCACGCCGAAGACGGTCACAGCGAGCAGGGTGAGCAACAGAAAGCTCAGGAAGGACAGCACTATATAGGGTAACTGCTTGCCGAGCAGGAACTCGAGCCGCGTGGTGGGCGTGACGTAGAAGTTGGTGATCGAGCCGAGCTCCTTCTCGCGCACCACGCTGAGCGCCGCGAGCATGGAGGGGATCAGCATGAGCAGCAGCGGGATCACCGCCGGCACCATCGCCACCAGGCTCTTGACATCCGGGTTGTAGCGGAACCGGGTCTCGATATTCACGAGCCCCGCCAAAGCCTCGCCGTGCCCAGCCTCGCGCGCCTTGGTCGCCAGCCAATGGGCATGAATCCCCTGCACATAGCCGCGGATGGTCTCTCCCCGTGTCGGCATGGCGCCGTCGATCCAGGCGCCGATCTCGACCCGCCGGCCCCGTGCGATGTCGCGCGCGAAGCCCGGCGGGATCTCGATCGCCAGACTGATGTCGCCTTCGCGCATTCGCCGGTCGAGATCAGCATAACCGGTAATCGGAGCCCGCTCGATGAAGTACCGGGAGCCGGCGAGGTTGAGCGTATAATCGCGGCTGACGGTGGTCTGGTCGCGATCCAGCACCGCGAAGGTGAGATTCTCCACATCGAGGCTGATCCCATAGCCCATCACGAACATCAGGATGACGCTGCCGAGCAGGGCCAACGTCAACCGGATGGGATCACGGCGCAGCTCCAGCCCTTCGCGCCGGGCATAGCTGATCATGCGCCGGGGGTCGAATCGGCGCCGCCAGCCCTGTGGTTCGACATGACTTGGCGAGGCCTCGACTGAATCGAGCGAAGTGCTTGCGTCCGGTTGGCGTGCCTCGCCAGCGCTCTGCGCTTCGGCATCCTTCAGATAGGTGATAAAAGCCTCTTCCAGGCTGTTCTCGCCATGTTTGCTTGCCAGGGTGGCAGGCGCGTCAGTCACCAGTACCCGACCTGCATGCATCAGCGAAATGCGGTCGCAGCGTTCGGCCTCGTTCATGAAGTGGGTGGAGATAAAGATGGTCACCCCGTCGCGGCGCGAGAGCTCGACCAGCATGCGCCAGAAGGTGTCGCGCGCCACCGGGTCGACACCTGAGGTGGGCTCGTCGAGAATCAGCATTTCGGGCTTATGGATCATGGCGACTGCCAGCGACAGGCGCTGGCGGTGGCCGAGGGGCAGCCGGCCCGGCAAGCTGTCAATCACTGTGGTCAGATCGAAGCGTTCAACCATTTCGTCCACGCGCCCTGAAATCTCGGCAGCGGGCACGTGGAACAGCCGGGCATGCAGCGTCAGGTTCTGTCGCACCGTCAGTTCGGTATAGAGTGAGAAGAACTGCGACATGTAGCCGACGCGGCGGCGGGTCGCGAGGTCGTGCGGGTCCACCTCGTGTCCGAACAGCCAGGCCCGGCCTTCGCTCGGCGGCAGGAGACCGGTCAGCATCTTCATCGTCGTGGTCTTGCCGCAGCCGTTGGAGCCGAGAAAACCGAAGATCTCACCCCGTGGGACACGCAGGTTCACATGATCGACCGCGGTGAACTCGCCGAAGCGCATGGTCAGATCCCGGGCCTCGATCGCGGTATCGCCATCGTCTTCCGGCCGCGGCGGAATCTCGACCG
>DDWF01000166.1:0-712 GCA_002345845.1 Betaproteobacteria bacterium UBA2293
GCAGCGTGCGCGACAGCACGACATGGTCGAAGGCCTGGTCGGCGAATTCGTCGAGGCCGCGCTCCAGATTGCCCTGGATTACGTTGATGCCATTCTTGATGGCGGCGAGGATGTTGGCATCCTCGATTTCGACGCCCCAGCCGCGCACGCCGCGGCTGTCGATCAGGTGCTTGAGCAGGCTGCCATCGCCGCAGCCGAGATCGAGCACCTTGTGCCCAGGCTCGATCCAGCCGGCGATGACGTCGAAGTCGGGACGGTTCAAGGTATGGCTCATAGCTTGATGTTCCGCAGATAGGCATCGATCACGCCGTGATAGTGGGCATCTTCCATCAGGAAGGAGTCGTGGCCGAAGTTGAGGTCGATTTCCGCGTAGGAGACATTGCGGCCGTTGGCCAGCAGGGCGGCAACGATTTCCTTGGAGCGGGCCGGCGTGAAACGCCAGTCGGTGGTGAACGAGGCAATCAGGAAATTGGCCTGGCTACGTGCCATGGTCTTGACCAGGTCGCCGTCGTCCTCGCGCGACGGGTCGAAGTAGTCGAGCGCCTTGGTCATCAGCAGATAGGNNAGCCGGCGAACTTGTCGCCCTGGTAGCGCAGGTAGGATTCGACCTCGAACTCGACGTCAAAATCGAAGGCGAAGGAGCCGTTGCGCAGTTCGCGGCCGAATTTCGCGCCCATCTGATCATCGGACAGATAGGTGATGTGGCCGAGCA
>DDWF01000166.1:753-9293 GCA_002345845.1 Betaproteobacteria bacterium UBA2293
GATGGCCTGGCGGGCGACGTCGTTGAAGGCGATGTTCTGTGCCGACAGCTTCGGCGCCGCGGCGATGACGATCGAATTGCGGATGCGTTCCGGGTAGGTGATGCTCCAGCGCAGCGCCTGCATGCCACCCAGGCTGCCGCCCATGACCGCCGCCCAGCTGTCGATGCCGAGCAGATCGGCGAGGCGGGCCTGGGCATGGACCCAGTCGATCACCGCGACGATCGGGAAATCGGCGCCCCACGGCTTGCCGGTCGCCGGATTGAGCGTCGACGGCCCGGTCGAGCCGTGGCAGCCGCCGAGGTTGTTCACGCCAACGATGAAATAGCGATCGGTGTCGAGCGGCCGGCCGGGGCCGATGATGTTATCCCACCAGCCGATGTTTTCCGGCGCGTCGGCATAGTGGCCGGCGACATGGTGATGGCCGGAAAGGGCGTGGCAGATGAGGATGGCGTTCGATTTGGCGGCGTTCAGCGTGCCGTAGGTCTCGTAGACCAGATCGTAGGCCGGCAGAACGCCGCCGCTGCGCAATTGCAGAGGCTGATCGAAATGAGCGCGCTGTGAATGTACGGCGCCGACGGATTGTCCTGACATGCGATTCCTGAAAACAAAAAACCCAGTTGGCTGAAAACGCGAACTGGGTGGTTCCCGTTTTAGCGGCATTTGTCGCGCGCCCGCAATCAGAGCTCAAATCGGCGCGGCCGGCACGGTGCCGACAGTGGAACGAAGATACCCAGCGCGCCGGTGAATGTCAATGCAAGCGAGTCCTGCCAGCTGTCTTGTGGGCGGCGTATTTTGATAGACTGCCGGCAACTGATCTATTACTACAGGAAGCTTGTCGAAAATGCTGGATCAACGCCGCCATCAGCGCATCCGCTTCTCTTCGCCGCCGACCGTGCGCATCGGTTATGGCGGCGGACATGACGATGGCGGTATCGAAAACCTGTCGCTGTCAGGGCTGATGGTACGGACGTCTTTGGCCCTCGAAATCGGTCATACCGCCGGCTGCGAGTTCTCGCTGTTCGGTTCGCCATTGATTGACGTGCCGCTGACCGTCGTCAGCCGCATCGGCGATGTTTATGGCGGTCGCTTCCAGACCGGACCGATCAACCAGGTGCTGATCGAAGATGCCATCGAGGCGGCGCTGGCGTCCGGCAACGCCTCCATCCTCAGCGTGCATGAAGTCGGTGGCCGCAAGATCATGCGCATTACCGGTGGCTTGAATGGCTCACTGCGTAATGACCTGATGCATGCCCTGACCCGTGTCGGCGTCGACGAAATCGACCTGAAGGCGGTCACTGCCGTCGATCAGGGAGGGCTGGCGCTCTGTTTCGTCGCCACTGGCCGTTATGGCGCGACCTTGGGCAGTCAGTCGCGGTGTTTTGCCGAGGCCTGGAAGCTGGCCCAGGCGGCTCCCGGAGCCAGCGGCAACTAACTGAGTGGCAGGCGGTTGCCCCTCAGGCCGGGCGCAGCAGGCTGCCCTGTAGCCAGCAGGAGAGCAGTTCGCGCGGTGCCACCGCGCTCCCCAGGGCATAACTGATGCCGATCTGTTTCAGCTTGTCGATGCTGTGCATGTCGTCGATGCCATCGGCGATGGAGAATATGTGCTGGTCGGCGGTGATTTCCTGTATGGCCCGCAGCAACGCCGTCGATGCACGCTTGCCGCCGAGATCCCGGGTCAGGCTGCGGCTCAGCTTGACGCAAGTGGGGGCGATGCTGCGCAAATGGCTGAATGAGGACAAGCCACCACCGAAATCGGAGAGGCCAATCTGGCAACCCAGGTCGCGAGCCTGACGCGAAAACTCGATGGCCTGGCTGGTCAGCTGGCCGCAGATGTCCTCGGACAGCATCAGGCATAGGCCACTGCCATCGATCTGGCGTTCGGTCAGGCGCCGGCCGATGCCTTCGATGATGCGCCGCTGGTTGAGGGCGGCACTCGACAGCGGCACCAGGCAGAACAGGGGGCGGCGGCGTTGCCCGGCCTCGGCCAGCGCGGCGATGGCCATATCCACCAGACGCAGATCGATCTCCGGCGCCAGATCGTAGCGCTCGGCGGCATCAAGCAGTGCGGCCAGCGCCACCGGTGACTGGCCGGGTTCGAGCAGGTGGGCGGTGATTTCGACGCAGGCGGTCGCTGGACAATCCTGCTGCAGTGCAGACAGCGGCATGACCTCGACTTGCAGGTGGCCGGCGTCCAGGGCCTCGCCGATGCGGCTGGCCCAACCGTTGCCTTCCTGGCGACGTTCCGGTTTGCTGCTCGCTTCCTGTTCGCAAACCTGATTGCGACCACTGTCCTTGGCCCGGTAACAGGCGGCGTCGCCGGCGGCGAGAATGCCGGTGATGTTGTCCACGTGCGCGTTGATGGGCGTCAGGCCGATGCTGGCGCCGATGGCGAAGACCTTGTCCTGCCAGATGAAGCGGAAGGCGCTGGCCAGAGCGCAGAGATCGTCGGCTACCTGGCGTGCGCGATGACCGCTGCAACTGGCCAGGATGATGCCGAATTCGTCGCCGCCAATGCGGGCCAGGGTATCCTCCTCGCGCAGGCGTCCGCGGAAGAGCTGGGCAATCTGGCGCAATAGCTCGTCGCCGGCCAGATGGCCGCAGGAGTCGTTGACCGGCTTGAAGCGGTCGAGGTCGATGAACAATGCCGAGCTTTCTTCGCCGCCGGTCTTCACGGCCTCCAGGGCCTGTTCGAGGCGGTGTTCGAATTCGCGCCGGTTGTAGAGGCCGGTGAGCGCATCGTGACGGGCCTGAAAGGCGAGCTGGGCGGTCGCTTCCTCGATGCGCGCCTGCAGCGAGTCGTGCGCTTCCTCGATATGGCTGGCCATGTCATTGAAGCCTTGCTCGAGAAAGCCGATTTCGCCGCCGGAGCTGACCGTGACGCGTGTATCGAGGCGCCCCGAAGACATGTCGGTAACTGCCTTGACCAGTCGCTTGACCGGACGGGCCAGGTTGTCGGCCATGGCGATGGCGAGGACGGCGAGAATCAGCAGGCCGATGAAGACGATCAGCAGGCCGCGTACCAGCAGTTCGTGCTGGCGGGCGGCGAGTTCGCTCTTGTCGAATTCGACGAAGACGTGACCGATGGTTTCCGGCGTGCTTTCCAGATTGCTCGCCGGAATCTCGAACAACTCGTCGGTTTCCTGCAGTGAGCGTCGAACCGGGGCACCAAAGGCGATCCAGTCGGCAGTTTCGGCGACGATGCCGGGTTCCTGCAGGTTCGAGCGCAGGCTTTCGCTGGCCAGCGAAACGCGGCCGCTGACGGCGATGGCACGCCCCTTCTGGTTAACGATGATGGCCGCCTTGACGCCGGATTCCTGGACCGTCGCCTGGGCGAGGCCGTACAGCCCCTCGATCTGGCCGGCGATGATGCCGTATTCGCTGATCGGTGCCAGGTAGCGGACGGTGGCCGTACCCTTGGCGCGCAATTCGCCTTCCAGAGTGCGCATGCCGCTGATGGTGAAATAGGCGACCAGAGCAATGGCGATCAGCGTACTCGGCAACAGCGTCAACAGCAGCAGCCGATGGCGAAGGGTTATCTGGTTCATCGTGACTCCCGTTCGGCGAGGATGCCCTGCCGAATGGTGATTTCATCGGGAATGCCCAGGCCGAGTGCATGGGCGACGTTCTGATTGATCGAGATGGCGAACATCGACGGGGGGATCGCGCCAGCCACCAGCGGTGGCGGTCCGAGAATCAGTTCGGCCGTCTGGCCGGCGATCTGGGTCGGCGTCGTATACAACGCGGCGAGGGCGCCCGCCTTGACGAAGGCCGCCGAGTAGGCGACCACCGGTCGTTGATGACGGTAGGAGGTGACCAGGATGGCCTTGATGTTGTCGCGTTTGTAGATACTGGCGTCGGGCTGGGCGAGCAGCACATTGACGCGCGGCAGCAGCGCATTGAGGGCGCCGAGCAGGCCGCCGGCATTGTCGCTGGCCGACTCGCTGTCGAGGCTCAGGCCGACGGCGGAAAGCTGCTGGCGGAGCAGCGTCGTGCTGCCTTTGGTTTCTTCGCTGAGAAGTATGCCAACGCGTTTGTGGTCAGGCAGCAGATGGCGCAGGAAGCTGGCCTGGCGGGATGCTGGCTGGTCGAGGGTGATGGCGGTGAGGCGGGGGCGCGGGGGCGGCGAATCGGCGATGATCTGTTCGTAGCTCTGCCGCGGCAGCAGCGTGGCGATGATCGGTGTCGAGCCGCCGCTGGCCAGGACGCTACGCAGTGCCTGGCTGCCGGCGGTGACGATCAGGTCATGGCGCGGCGAGGCAGGAGCGCCGCTGGGCGCTCTGGCGCGGGTGGCGATATGCCAGCCGGAACCCTTCAGGGCGTCATGCAGGGCGTCGGAAAATTCCGTATAGGGTGCGCTGTCGTCGCTGAGCACCAGGATGATGCTGCCGGCCCAGGCCTTTGGCATCATGATGACGAGCAGGATGAGGGCAAGGAGGGCGAAACGGCGCATGGCCGGATATTGCCTCAGGGGGTGTGCCGGCGCAATGCGTGCGGCTACGGGATCAACGCTGGTCGAGCAACTCGCCGAGGCGGGTGTTCAATTCCGCCTGTGGCGTGGCGTAGGCAAATTTGCGTACGACCTGACCGTCGGGGCCCAGCAGGATCATGCCGGCCGAGTGATCGACGGCGTAATGCGCGGGGTTGCCACCCGGGTCATGCACTTTGGCGTAGCGGATGCGGAAGTTGTCGGCGGCACGGCGGACCAGTGCGGGTGAGCCGGTCAGGCCGAGAATGCGCGGATCGAAGAAGCGCGTGTAGGTTTGCAGCACTTCACCGCTGTCACGCTCCGGGTCCACGGTGATGAAAATGGCTTGCAGGCGCTGCGCCCGCTCGCCAAGGTATTGCAGGATGCCGGCCATCTCGACCAAGGTCGTCGGGCAAATGTCAGGGCAGTAGGTGTAGCCGAAGGCGATCAGCTGGAAACGGCCGCGGAAGTCCTCATTGCTGACCGACCGGCCGTTCGGATCCTGCAGCAGGTAGCGCGGCACGATGGACGGATTTTGCTCGGCCAGCAGCAGCTCATGCGCCGATTGGCCGGTCGCCTGTCCGGCCAGAACGCAAAGGGCGGCGGCGAGCAGGCGGCGGCGTTTCATCGCGGTGCCGGGTAGGCGGCCTGCAACGCCTTTTCTGCCGTCTCGAGGCGAGCGGCCAGGGTGGCGGTGTCCGGGCAGCTGAGGCCCTTGCCCTGTTCGAGGAAGGCACCATTCGTCGCCTGTTCGAAAATTTCGCCGATGGCCCGGGTCTTCGGCGCCGTCGTCTGCACGCTGTTACGCGCCCGGCTGACGATGGCCGGTTGCTGGCAGGCGAGGGCGATGCCGTTGATGCGGCCGAGCTGGTCGACGGCAACCGTGCCGGCATCGGCGGCCAGGCTGGGCGCGGCAACAGCGCTCAGCGCCAGCAGAAGCAAGGGAACGGCAGCTTTCATGTTCGGATTCCTCGGGTTAGGCAACCGATTATAGGCAGCGCCCGGCCGCTGGCTTTCTTACAGATCAAAAATGGCCTGCAATTGCGGCAGGCCTTCGCTGATGGCCACCGGCCCCGGCGTCAGGATGATCGCCGACTTGATCTCGTGCAACCGGCCGTCGCGCACCGCCGGCACCGTCTCCCAGCCCGGCCGGGCGGCGATGCG
Organism: Betaproteobacteria bacterium UBA2293; assembly: GCA_002345845.1. The sequence continues at coordinate 6,383 of DDWF01000166.1, forward strand.
CTCGGGGCGGAAGTGCTTGCCGCACCAGGAGCCGATGATGATCTCCGGCGCCGCGGCGATCACCGCCTCCGGTGTCGGCCGGCGGTCCTTGGCCAGCGGCGAACGTGCCTGCTCGGCGAAGACGTCCTCGCCGCCAGCGATCTCGATCAGCTCCGAAGCCCAGCGGATGCCGCTGATCAGCGGCTCGTCCCATTCCTCGAAATAGACGCGCGGAGGGCGGCCGGTGCGCGCCAGGCGGGCGGTGGCGTGGGTGCGGGCTTCGGCGATCTGCGCTTCCAGTTGGGCGACGATGGCCAGTGCCTTGTCCTCGGCGCCGACCAGCCGGCCGACGGTTTCGACCATGCCGAGAATGTCCTCGACGCTGCGCGTGTTGAAGGCATAGACCGGCACGCCGGCCTTGATCAGGTCGCGGGCGATGTCGCCCTGCAGGTCGGAGAAGGTCAACACCAGGTCGGGCTGCACCGCGAGGATCTTGTCAATGTCGCCGCTGGTGAAGGCGAAGACCTTTGGTTTTTCCTTGCGCGCTTCGGGCGGGCGCACGGTATAGCCGGAAATGCCGACGATGCGGTCGTGTTCGCCGAGGGCGTAAAGCACCTCCACGGTTTCGGTGGTCAGGCAGACGATGCGTTGGGGCAGGCGGCTCATGGGCGACTCACTTGGCGGGACGACGGCTGCGGGCGATGTCGAGATGGGCGCACAGCTTCTCGGCGCCGTCGAGGATGCGCGGCGTGTGCCGCTGCATGATGTCCGGGTTGATGTGGAACAGGTTGTCGCGCTTGACCGCGGTCAGCTGCGTCCATTTGTCCCAGTCGTGCAGCCATTCCGGCTTGGCGTCGCCCATGCCGGTGGCGACGATGGCTTCCGGATCGGCTGCGAGCACGGCCTCGACGCTGACCGTCGGCGCCATCTTGTCGAGGTGGCCGAAGACGTTGCTGCCGCCGCACAGGGTGATCGCATCGCTGATGATCTGCGGGCCGCCGACCGTGGTCAGCGGCGTCTTCCAGATCTGGTAGAAGACGCGCACCTTCGGCTTGCCGGCGTGGGCCGTGCGCAAGCTCTCCAGGCGCTGGCGGAAACTGCGGGCGGCGGCGTTGGCGACGGCTTCCGTGCCGGCCAGCTGGCCCATGCGTTCGAGCTGGTCGGCGACGTTCTCCATCTTGTTCGGCTGCGAGACATAGACGCTCAGGCCGAGGGCGCGCAGCTTGTCCACCTGCTTCATGCTGTTGCCGCTTTCCCAGGCCAGGATCAGGTCCGGCTTCAGCGCCGCGATGGCTTCCAGATCGATGCGCGAATAACCGCCGACGCGCGGCACCTTCTTGGCTTCCGGCGGATAGTCGCTGTAATCGACGGTGCCGACCAGCTTGCTGCCGGCGCCGGCAGCGTACAGGCTTTCGGCAGCGTGCGGGGCGAGGGTGACGATGCGCTGGGCCGGGCCTTTCAGGCGGACTGCGAAGCCGGTGTCGTCCTTGACGACGAGCTCGGCACTGGCGGCAAGTGGCAGGGCGAGGCCGGCGAGCAGCGCGGCGCAGTGACGGAGTTTCATGCGGATTTCCAGTCGGTGAGGGCGGCTGCCAGCCGTTGCCAGCCGGCTTCGTCGGCGGGCAGGCCGCAGCGCAGCAGCGGCTGCTGGTCGAAGCGGCGGGTCAGCATGCCGCGGCGCGCCAGGTGTTCATGCAGTTCGCCGGCCTGTGCTGAGGTCAGCGTGACGAACAGCGCCGTTGCCTTGACCTCGCCGAACGGCGCCAGCAACTGGCGCAGGCGCTCGCTGTCGGCGTTCAGGCGCTGCCGGGCCGCCGCTTGCCAGGCGCCATCCTGCAAGGCCAGCCGGGCCGCTTCCCGGGCCGGGCCGCTGATGCTCCACGGGCCGAGGTTTTCGCTCATGCGACCGAGCAGTTCGCGGCCGGCGAACAGGAAGCCGACGCGCGCCCCGGCCAGGCCGAAGAACTTGCCCAGCGAGCGCAGCACGATCAGGTTCGGCGCTTCGGCGGTGCCGGCCAGCGGCGTCACGCTCTGCTCCGGCATCGGATCAATGAAAGCCTCGTCGACGATCAGGTAGCCGCCGCGCTTTTTCAGCTGGGCGGCGGCATCGAGCACCAGTTCGCGCGGGTGGCGGTCGGCGGTCGGGTTGTTCGGGTTGCACAGCAGCACGTAGGGCGTTGCCGCCGCCAGGACGCGCGGCAGCAGCGCGTTCTGCAGGAAGCGCACCTTGTGCCCGGCGCGTTGCCAGGCCTGCGGGTGCTCGCTGTAGAGCGGGCTGATGCAGGCTACCGCAGCACGCGGCAACAAGGTCGGCAGCAGCTGGATGGCGGCCTGCGAGCCGGCCACCGGCAACAGGCTGTCATTGCCGTAATAGGCGGCTGCCGCCGCTTCCAGGCCATCGCCGCTTTCCGGCAGGCGCTGCCAGACTGCCGCCGGCAGCGCCGGCACCGGCCAGCCCTGCGGATTGATGCCGGTCGACAGGTCGAGCCAGTCGGCCAGCGGAATGTTGTATTGGGTGGCTGCGTCGCGCAGCCGTCCACCGTGGTCAAGCATGCAGGAATCCGATCAGGAAAAGGGCGGCCAGCCACAGCCACAGGCCGTGGCGGACCAGGGCGACGGCGCGGCCGAGGTCGCCGGCTTGCGGTGCGCGGCCGGCGCCGAGCGGCGGGCGGTTTTCGCTGGCGCCGTGATAAATCGCCGCGCCGCCCAGTTCGACGCCCAGACTGCCGGCGCCGGCAGCCATCACCGGCCCGGCGTTGGGGCTGTCCCAGGTTGGTGCCTGCGCCCGCCAGCAGGCCAGTGCCTTGCGCGTCTGGCCGAGCAGCGCGTAGGTCAGCGCCGTCAGCCTTGCCGGTGCCCAGTTCAGCGCGTCGTCGAGCCGCGCGGCACAGCGGCCGAACAGGTTATAGCGTTCGGTGCGGTAGCCCCACAT
>DDWF01000166.1:9320-24713 GCA_002345845.1 Betaproteobacteria bacterium UBA2293
CGTCGTTGCCGTTTTCCAGCACCGATTCGACGCCGGCCTTGGCGACGCCGGTGGCGTCCAGCGTCGATGTCTCACGGGAAACGATCCAGCCGACGCGTTGCCGGGCTTCGTCCAGGCGGCCATCCTGCAGCGGCCGGGCGACGGCCTCGGCGTGTTCGCACAGGCTCTGCGCACCGAGTGCGAACCAGAGCAGCACGACATCGACGGCAAACGGTGCCAGCGGCCGCAGCCAGAAGGCCAGCCCTACCCACGGGCCGACGGCGAGCAGCCAGGCCAGCAGGCCGGCCGGAATCGCGCGGTTGTTCAGCTTGTTTTCGAGGACGGCGGCCAACCGGCCGAAGCCGACCAACGGATGGAAACGGCGCGGCTCGCCGAGCAGGCGGTCGACCAGCACGGCGGTCAGGGCCGCCAGCGGCAGGGCGAGTGCGCCGTCCGGCATCATTTCGGGAATACGCCCCGCTGCTGGATGTCGTCCTGCATCGCCGCCAGCGTCGCCGTCAGCGTGTCCTTCTGTTCCGGGTCGCCCTGGCCCCACTGGTCGTAATAGAGCAGGTCGGCGATCGGCAGGCGCGGCAGCCAGCCGGCCTTTTCCAGTTCCGGTTTGTCGTGGAAATGACTGACGTAGCCAATGCACAGGTAGGCGATGGGCACGATTTCCGGCGGAATGCCCAGTGCGGCCTGCAGTTCCGGCTGGTTGAAGATGCTCACCCAGCCGACGCCCAGGCCTTCGGCGCGGGCCGCCAGCCACAGGTTCTGCACGGCGCAGACGCTGCTGTACAGATCCATGGTCTTGATGTGGGTGCGGCCGACCACCACCGGGCCGGTGCGCTCGCGGTCGCAGGTGATGCACAGGCCAATCGGCGACTCGACGATGCCTTCCAGTTTCAGCTGGCTGTAGATCTCGCGCTTGCCCTCCGGGAACATCAGCGCCGCCTCGGCATGGGCCTTGGCGAAAACGTCGCGCACCCGCTGCTTGACCTCGGGTGAGCGGACCAGCAGGAAATTCCACGGCTGCATGAAGCCGACCGACGGCGCATGGTGCGCCGCCATCAGCACGCGGCCGAGGATGTCGTCCGGGATCGGCGTCGGCAGGAACTGCCCGCGCACGTCGCGGCGATTGAAGATGGTGCGATAGACCGCGGCCCGTTCGGCCTCGGCAAAGGAATGTGCTGCCTGGTTTTCCATGGATTCCCCTTCTGGAAAATGAACGACAGCTGCCTGTCCAAGCAGCCTGACTACGTCTCCCGGCCGGTCTTCTGACTCGGATTCATCCGTTGCCGCGCCTTCCCGGTTTGCACCAGTGGCGACCTGCGGCGAACGTCCTCCTCACAGCGTTGGGCACGTGGCGGATTCGCACCGCCTTCCCGATTCTCCGTCTAGCCAAAGCCGGACGGCACCGAAAGACACTTGCCCGATTCGACTCGGGCGGAGGGCGATGCTAAGCGAGCTGGGGTGCGGGTGGCAAGTGCCATAATGTCGGCCCTTTGTCCCGGCCGTTCCTCATGTCCTGCTCTTCCCTGATGGTCCAAGGCACCACCTCCGATGCCGGCAAATCGACGCTGGTCGCCGCGCTGTGCCGCATCCTCAAGCGTCGTGGCGTGCGCGTGGCGCCGTTCAAGCCGCAGAACATGGCGCTCAATTCGGCGGTCACTGTTGACGGCGGCGAGATCGGCCGGGCGCAGGCGCTGCAGGCGCTGGCTTGCGGCCTCGAACCGCATACCGATTTCAACCCGGTGCTGTTGAAGCCGACCACCGACAAGAAGGCGCAGGTGATCATCCACGGCCAGGTGGCCACCGATCTCGACGCCAAGGCCTATCACGCCTACAAGCCGCGGGCGATGGCGGCGGTGCTCCAGTCCTGGGCGCGCCTGACTGCCGCCTACGATTGCGTGCTGGTCGAGGGCGCCGGCTCGCCGGCCGAGATCAACCTGCGCGATCGCGACATCGCCAACATGGGCTTCGCCGAGGCCGTCGACTGTCCGGTGATCATCGTTGCCGACATCGACCGCGGCGGCGTCTTCGCCCATCTGGTCGGCACCCTGGAACTGCTCTCGCCCTCCGAGCAGAACCGGGTCAAGGGCTTCGTCATCAACCGCTTCCGCGGCGACATCGGCCTGCTCGAATCTGGCCTGACCTGGCTGGAGGAACGCACCGGCAAGCCGGTCCTCGGCGTGCTGCCCTACCTGCACGGCCTGCTGCTCGATGCCGAGGACGCCATCGCCACCGCCGCGCTGGCCAAGGGCACGACGAAACTGAAGGTGGTGGCGCCGGCCTATCCGCGCGTCTCCAACCACAATGACCTCGATCCGCTGCGCCTGCATCCGGAAGTCGATTTCCGCTGGATCGGTCCGGGCGAAACGCCGCCGGCCGCCGACCTGATTGTGCTGCCCGGTTCCAAGGCGGTGCGCGCCGATCTCGACTGGCTGCGCGAGAAAGGCTGGGCGGCGGCGATTCAAAAGCACCTGCGCTATGGCGGCAAGGTGGTTGGCCTGTGCGGCGGCTACCAGATGCTCGGGGCAATGATCCACGATCCGCAGGGTCTGGAAGGCCGGCCGGGCAGCACGCCGGGCCTCGCTGTGCTCGACGTCGAGACGACGCTGGCCAGCGACAAGCAGTTGCGCAATGTGAGTGGTCACTTAGCCCTGCCGGGCCGGCCGGCGATGACCGGCTATGAGATCCACCTCGGCGTCACCGGCGGTGCCGGGCTGGCGCAGGCGGCCGTCGAACTGGCCGATGGCCGGCACGATGGGGCGATTTCAGCTGACGGCCAAGTGTTCGCCACCTATTGCCACGGCGTCTTCGATCACCCGCCGGCGCTGACCGCGCTGCTCGCCTGGGCCGGCATGACGGAAAGCGCGCCGGTCGATTTTGCCGCTCGCCGCGAAGCCGATCTGGAACGGCTGGCCGATTCGGTCGAGGCCGCGCTCGACTGGGAAAAACTCAGGCCCCTGCTGCCGGGGTTTTGAGTTCCAGTGGCAGGCCGGCGGCGACCAGGGTCACCCGGTCGCAGACGGCGGCGACGCGCTGGTTCAGCCGCCCCTGCTCGTCGGTGAACAGGCGCGACAGCGGCTGCATCGGCACGATGCCCCAGCCGACCTCGTTGGAAACCACGATCACTTGCCCGGGCAATTGCGGCAGCGTCTCGATCAGGGCGGCGGTTTCACCGGCAAACAACGGGCAGTCGATGGCCTCGCCGGCTTCCGCCTGCGCCGCCGCCCGGCCGGCGAACAGCAGGTTGGACAGCCACAGGGTCAGGCAATCGACCAGGATGCAGGTGTCAGGCGCGGCCAGCTGGCGCAGGCGGGCCGCCAGATGCAGGGTTTCTTCGGCGCAGCCCCAGTCGGCCGGGCGGCGCGCGCGATGGTGGCTGATGCGCCGGCTCATCTCGCCATCGCGCGCTTCGGCCGTCGCCAGATAGATGACGCGCCGGCCAGATTCCGCTGCCCGCTGTTCGGCCAGCAGGCTCTTGCCCGAACGGGCACCGCCGAGGATCAGTTGTTTCATCGGCGGCATTGTGGGCGAATCCCGGCGTCGACCGCAACCGGTATAATCGGCCGCGATTCGATATAACGGAACACGGTGCAAATCCGTGGCGGGCCCGCCGCTGTAATCGGGGACGGTTGTCGCGAAATGCCACTGCTGAAGGGGAAACAGACCCGGCGGGAAGGCGCGGCGAACCGGCTGATCCGAGAGCCAGAAGACCTGTCGGATCGTGGCAACAGGAAGCCTGTGGACAGGGTTTCGCGGCGGCATTCGGACAGGTGCCGGCGCGAGGCCCTTTTTGCTATTGGAGAAGCGGATGCATTCAAAATTCAAGATCACCTCGCCCGATCAAGGGCTGGCCGGTGCGCTACAACACAAGATCGACCAGAAGACCAAGCCGCGCGGTGCGCTCGGGCAGCTGGAAAGCATCGCCAAGCAGGTCGGCCTGATCCAGCAACGCCTCGATCCGCAATTCGGCCAGCCGCATCTGCTGGTTTTCGCCGGTGACCACGGCGCAGCGCGGGCCGGCGTCTCGGCTTATCCGCAGGACGTGACCTGGCAGATGNNCGCGGCGATCAATGTCTTCGCCCGCCAGAACGATCTGCACCTGGCCATCATCGATGCCGGCGTCGCTCACGATTTCGGCCGGCGACCGGGGCTGGTTCACGCCAAGGTGGCGCCCGGCACCGCCAATTATCTTGAACAGGCGGCAATGACTGTCGACCAGTGCGAGCTGGCCATCCTGCGCGGTGCCGAGATCGCCCGCAATCTGGCGCTCAATGGCTGCAATGTCGTCGGCTTCGGCGAAATGGGCATCGGCAATACGGCCTCGGCCTCGCTGATGACGCATTGCCTGACTGGCGTGCCATTGGCCGATTGCGTCGGCCGCGGCACAGGCCTGAACGATGCTGGACTGGCCCGCAAGCAGGCCTTGCTCGATCAGGCGTTGAACCGCTATCGCCACGGCGGTGGTGGCAATGCGCCACTGGCCGTGCTGGCCGAGTTCGGCGGCTTCGAGGTGGCGATGATGGTCGGTGCCATGCTGGCGGCGGCCGAAGCCAAGATGCTGCTGCTCATCGACGGCTTCATCGTCGGCGCTGCAGCGTTGACGGCGGCGAAGCTGTTCCCGGCGCTGACTGAGTATTGCGTTTTCTGCCACTGCTCGGCCGAGCCGGGACATCAAGCCCAATTGCAGGCGCTCGGCGCCAAGCCGCTGCTTGATCTCGGCCTGCGCCTCGGCGAAGGCACCGGCGCCGCGCTGGCTTTCCCGCTGGTGCAGGCGGCTGTCGGCTTTCTCAATGAGATGGCCAGCTTCGAATCGGCCGGGGTGGCGGACAAGGGCTAGGGCGTGTGCACCGAAGCTTGCCCTGCCCGTCGCCAACCATGAACGCGCCCTGATGATCCGCCGCGAACTGGAGTATTTCCTCGGCGCCATCCGCTTCTTCACCCGCCTGCCGGTACCGGCCTGGGTGGGGCACTCGGCCGAGGCGCTGAACTCCTCGGCCCGTTATTTCCCGGCCGTTGGCCTGATCGTCGGCGGTATCGGCGCGCTGACCTACCTCGGCGCGCTGCAGTTATGGCCGCAGCCGGTGGCCGTGCTGCTGGCGATGGCGGCCACCATTTACGCCACTGGCGCTTTCCACGAGGACGGTTTGTCCGATGCCGCCGACGGCCTTGGCGGCGGCTGGGACAAGCTGCGCATTCTGGAGATCATGAAAGACTCGCGCGTCGGCAGCTACGGCGTGGTGGCATTGTGGCTCGGGCTCACCGGCAAGTTCGTGCTGCTCGCCGCGCTCGATCCGGTGCTGGTGCCGTGGGCGCTGGTCGCCGGTCACGCCGTATCGCGCTATGCCTCGACGCTGCTGCTGGCGACCATGGACTATGTGCGTGAGGATTTGCAAGCCAAGGCTAAGCCGCTGGCCACCCGACTGTCGGCCGGGGCGCTGCTGGCGGCGACCGGTTTCGCCGTCCTCGGCCTGCTGCCGCTGCCCTGGCCGCAGGCGTTGGCCGGCAGCCTGCTGGCGGCACTGGCGACGCTATGGCTGGCGGCCAAGTTCCGCCGTTGGCTCGGTGGCTACACCGGCGATTGCCTGGGCGCCGTCCAGCAAGTCGCCGAAATCGCCTTCTACCTCGGGTTGCTGGCACAGTTGCCGCGATGATCCTGCACCTGATCCGCCATCCGCGGCCACTGGTTGCGCCGGGGATCTGCTATGGCGTGCTCGATGTGCCGGCCGAGGATCCGCTGACGCTTGCCACAACCTTGCAGGCCGAACTGCCGCCGGGCCTGCCGCTGTGGAGTAGCCCGCTGCAACGCTGCCGTGCCCTGGCAGCGGCGCTGCATCGCCAGCCCTTGTTCGATGAGCGGTTGCGGGAAATGGATTTTGGCGCCTGGGAGGGACGGCGGTGGGATGACATCCCGCGTGCCGAAGTCGACGCTTGGGCCGCCGATATTGCCGGCTATGCGCCCCCCGCCGGCGAGTCGCCGCTGGCTTTGCAGCAGCGCGTGCTGGCCTTTGTCGCCACGCTGCAGGTGGCGGAAGCGGTGCTGGTCACCCACGCTGGCGTCATCCGCGTATTGCAGGCCGCGCAATCGGGCAGCAGCCTGGAGGCCGCGCTGGCGTGCCGTCCCGCTTATGGTAGCCGCCTGGTGTTGCAGTGGCCGTAAGCCGGGGGGCGCGGCAACGATCGGCGGGATGAACCTCTCTTGAACGCTCTGTTCAGAGGGGATTCAGTGTGGCGCCGGCAAAGTGGGAGCTGTCAATAACCACGCCGGAGTCGATCATGAGTTTCTACAGAACACTGCCAGTCATCGGATTACTCGGACTGCTGGCCATGAATGCCCATGCTGTGCCCCCCGAAGGCGAATCCTGCGCCCAGATCAGGGAGCAGATTGCGGCGCAGACGGGCTTGTTGCCCAAGCCCGATGCGGTCTTGCTGGAAAAGCTGGGAACGCATCAGGAATGCGGCTTTACGTCAGCCGAGGTCTATCGTGCCGCCTATGCCGACAAGCCTCTGCCGCCGAGGAAATCGCGGGAAGCGCGCCACCGGCATGGCGACGACGATGATGACTGACGCTCAAGGCCGGCGCTCAGCGCTGCGGCGAGGCGGCTTGCCCGCCAGCTTCCGGTAGTTTGTAGCGCTGTTCCCGATACAGCCAGGCCGGCAGCAGCGCGTGGGCCAGCGCCCGGCGTTCCAGCGTTTTGGCGTCCGGCGGCGGAGACGCTGCCTGCAGATGCTTGGTCCGCAGATCATAGTGCCCGTGTTCCGGGGCTTTTTCCGGGCGCAGGACGACCACCTGTTCGCCCTCCATCCAGGCGTAGTGCTGTTCGTACTGCATCATCGCCCGGCCCGGCAGGTTCTCCGGCTCGCGGGTCAGGTCGCGGCCGATCATTGGATGCTCGGCATCGACGCCCATCAGTGACAGCAGCGTCGGCGCCAGGTCGATCTGGCTGGCGATGGTCTTCACCTGGCGTGGCTGGATGTCGGCGCCGAGGATCAGGCCGGGAATGTGGAAACGCTCGATCGGCACCAGGCTGTCACCGCGCACCCGGATGTCGTGGTCGGCGACGATCAGGAACACCGTGTCCTGCCAGTAGGCGCTGGCCTTGGCCTGGTCGATGAAGCGGCCGAGGACATGGTCGGCGTACTTGACGGCGTTGTTGTCGGTACCCTTGGGTTGCTCGTAAAGGTCGATGCGGCCGTCGGGGAATTCGAAGGGGGCGTGGTTCGATGAGGTGAACACCAGCGTGAAGCTCGGTTTGCCCTCCTGGTGCTTCTGGCTCAGACGTTCGTGCGCCTTGTTGAACAGATCTTCGTCGGAAACGCCCCAGCTGCTGCTGAACACCGGGTTCTTGTAGTCCTTCTGGTCGGTGACGCGGGAGAAACCATTGTTGGTGAAGAAGGCGCGCATGTTGTCGAAATGCGCCTCGCCGCCATAGATGAATTCCGACTCGTAGCCATGCTGACCGAGGATGGAGGCGAGCGAGGCGAAATCGCGCTGCGCCAGCTGCAGCTTGACCACGGCCTGCGCCGGTGTCGGCAGGAAACCGGTGACCACCGCTTCGATGCCGCGAATCGAGCGGGTGCCCGTGGCGTAGAGCTGTTCGAACCACCAGCCCTCTTTCTTCAGCTTTTCCAGCTCCGGTGTCACCGGGACGCCGCCGAGTGATTCGACAAAGGTGGCGCCGAGGCTTTCTTCCAGCACGATGACCAGGTTCAGTGGTCGTTGGCGGCGTACCGTCGCCTGGTGGGCAAGCAGCGTCGGAATGTCGCTGTTGCCGAGCAGCGGGCGGGTGTCGCCGAGCGCCTCCTTGGCCGCCCGTACTTCGGCGAGGATATCCGCCGCTTTCATCTGGCCGTAAATCTCGCTCGAGCGGGCCTCGTGGCTCATGCCGTAGACGGCGTGGGTCACCGACCAGGCGGAATTGAGGATCAGCGTATTGACCATCGGATCGCCGGTCAGCGCGAACATCGCCGGATTGGCCGGCCGATGGTCAAGGCTGGAACGGATGGCGAGGGCGCAGACCAGCACCAGCAGCGGCCAGGTCAGCCAAAGTTTCCACATCGACCAGGAATGTTCCTGGCGCAGCCACGGGCGCAGCAGGCGGGCCGCGGCGATGGCGGCCGCCGCGGTCAGGGCGATGCCGGCCAGCAACTGCAGGCGGAAGCCGGTCCACAGCATGGAGAGGACTTCGCCGGGATACTTCAGATACTCGATGAACAAGCGGTTGGGGCGTGAATCGTACTCGCTGATGAATTGCGGCGAGGAGACTTCCAGCAGTACCAGAGCGGTCAGCGCGAGGATCACCCAGAAGGCGTTCAGCCGGCGCCACAAGGGCCACAGGGGACGCAGCGCCAGCAGCGGGGCGAGCAGCAGCAGCGGCAGGGCGAGCAAGGATAGCTGGATGATGTCGACACGCACGCCCTGGAGCAGCATTTCCGGCCAGATGCCGGTGGCGGCGACACGCTCTGCCTGCCACAGCATCAGTCCGGTACGCGACAGGGAGAGCAGCGGCAGGCCGATCAGGAAAAGCAGGGCGATGGCGGCATACGGGCCGAACAGGCCGGCCAGGCGCCAGGAGCGATCGTTTGGTGAGGCGGAGAGGTGGTTCGGCAAGGGCGCTTTGGTGAACGGCTAAATTGCAGGAGATTAGCCAGCTTTGCTTAAACGAATCTTAAACGGCGTCTAAGACGCCTGGCTCAGCTGCAGGTTGCCCAGACTGGCCACGAAGCCGCCGTCCGGATGGTTGCCGGCGGCCAGGCGGCCGCCATGCAGTTCGGCGATGCGGGCGACGATGGCCAGGCCGAGGCCGTTACCTTCAACGCTGGTTTCCCGGTTGCGAAAGAAGCGTTCGCCGAGGCGGGCCTGAATGGCGGCCGGCACGCCGGGGCCGTTGTCGCGGATGTTCAGCGTGCAGCGATGGCCATCCGCATCAGCGACGATGCGGATGGTGCTGTCCGGGCCACTGTAGCGGATGGCGTTGTCCACCAGATTGCGGATGGCGATGACCAGCAGGTCGGGGTCGCCCTGGATGAACAGTGGCCGCTCGGGCAGTTCCTCGACGATCACCTGGGTGATCTGCGGCGAGGCGCTGCGGATGGCCGCCAGTGCCTCGCCAACGACGCTGTGCAGAGCGCAGGTCTGGGTGTTCTCCAGGCTGTTCATCGGGTCGAGGCGGGCCAGGCGCAGCAGCTGGTTCACCAGATGGGTGGCGCGGTCTACGCCGCTCTCGATCTGCTGCAGGGCGTGGCCACGGATTTGCGGGTCCTGGCTGAGCCTGGCCACCTGGGTCTGCACCTTGAGGGCGGCCAGCGGCGTGCGCAGTTCGTGGGCAGCATCGGCGGTGAATCGCCGTTCGTTTTCCAGGGTGGCACCGAGGCGACCGAACAGTCGGTTGAGGGCGGCGACCAGGGGCGCCACTTCCTGCGGCACATTGCGCTCGGGGAGCGCTGCCAGGGTGTCTGGCGTACGCGCCGCGACATCATCAGCCAGTGCATCGAGCGGTCGGAGGACCGTGCGAATGGAGAAATAGATCAACAACAGCAACAGCGGCAGCACGACGACCACCGGAAAGATGGTCTGCCCGGCGATCTCCAGGGCGGCCTGATCGCGCAGGGTGATCGACTGGGCGACCTGGACGCGGTAATTGCCATCGGCGGAAACCATGTTCAGTACCCGCCACGATTCGGTTTCGCGCTCGATGTCGCTATGGCCGGCGATGCCGAGGACTGGCAGTGACGGGGCGTCGGTCGAGCGCAGGAGCACGGTGCCGTCGCCGCGGCCGATCTGGAATTCCAGCGGTGGCTCGTAAATGTTCTCGCGCGTGCCGCGGACGGTGGCCAGGCGGTTGGCCAGATCGCTCAGATGATCCTCGTTGTCGCGCACCAGGGCGAGCAGCAGGCGGGCGGTCTGCGCCAGGTGGCCGTCCATCAGTTCCTCGGCTTCGTGCTGGGCCTTCTGGTAGCTGAAGACGCCGGTCAGGCTCCAGGCCACCAGCGTGGCGACCGACACGGCGCGCAGCAGGCGCCGGCGCAGCGAATGGGCAGCCTTCGGCCCGGACTGCATCAAGCGGTCGGACCCAGTTGGTAGCCGAGACCGCGGACGGTGCGGATGAATTCGGCGCCCAGCTTCTTGCGCAGGTGATGGACGTAAACCTCGACGGTATTGCTGTCGGTCTCCTCGCCCCAGGCATAGAGGCTTTCCTCCAGTTGGGCGCGGCTGCGCACATGGCGCGGGTGGCTGAGCAGGTCGAGCAGGAGCGCGTATTCGCGGGCCGATAACTGGATTTCCTGGCCTTCCTTGCTGACCCGCTTGCTTGCCGGGTCGAGCTCGACGCCGCCGTGGCTGAGCACCGGGCTGGCGGCACCGCCGGCGCGGCGCAACAGGGCGCGCAAGCGGGCCAGCAGTTCGGCCAGGTCGAAGGGTTTGGTCAGGTAGTCGTCGGCACCGCAGTCAAGACCGCTGATCTTGTCTTCGCGCGTGTCGCGCGCCGTTAGCACCAGCACCGGCAACTGCTTGCCGCGCTGGCGCAGTTCGCCGAGGACGCTGAGGCCGTCCATGCCGGGCAGGCCGAGATCGAGGACGCAGGCATCGTAATCGTGGTCGAGCACAGCATTGAGCGCCAGCTTGCCGTCGCGCACCCAGTCGACGGCGTAGCCAGCCAACATCAGGCCGGCGCGGATTCCGTCGCCGAGCAGGGCATCGTCTTCAACCAGCAGCAATCTCACTTATTTCGCATCCTTGGCGATCTTTTCGAGCAGGGCCTTGATTTCCTGGCGGCGGCCTTGATCGGCCAGTTCGCGACCGGGGCGGGGCGGCGCCTTGAGGGCGGCTTCCAGATGGCGGCGGCCTTCGGCGACACGGCCATCATCGATCAGATACTCGCCGTAAAAGAAATTGGGGTCAATCCCGCTCGGGTTGATCGACAGGGACTTGCGGAACAGCTCCTCGGCGCGCTTTTCGTCGCCGAAGGCGATCGGCCAGCCGGGTGCCTTGGCGTAGAGCGTCGCCAGACTGGTATAGGCGGAACCGCTGAGGGCGCCTTCGTTGAGCTTGAGGCTTTCTTCGAGCAGGCGGCGGGCCTCCTTGGCCAGCGACAGGGCGCCGAGGCCACCGCGGGCACCGGCCTCGCTGGAAACGACGATGCCTTCCCAGATCAGCACTTCTGCCGAATAAGGGTTGGCTTCGGCCAGCTTGCGGGTCTTTTCGGCCAGTGCCCGGTAGAGATCAGGTTGCTGCTTGGCCGGCTGGCGGTACTTGATTTCCGCCCATTCGTCCTGGATCGGGCGAATCAGGTCGTCGGCGCTGGCGGCGAGGGCCTGTCCGCCGAAGAGGACAACGAAGAGCAGGCCAAGGGTTCTGAATAGATGCATGAGTGTTCCTTTCGTTGAACTTATAGTGAGGAAGCGTGTTTCTTGACGATCGCCAGCTTGCCGGCCAGGGCCTGGTCGATCAGGCGCGGAGCGACGCCGTTGAGCCAGGCGAAGAGGCGTTCCGGGAAACCGAAATGGCGTTCCTGCTCGCTCCGTTGCAGGGCGTGGACGATCTGCCGGGCAACATCGGCCGGGCTGTCGCTGCGGTTGCCGAGTTCGCGGTTGAGGGCATTGACGGCGCGTGAATTGAGCGGCGTGTCGATGGCCCGCGGGGCGAGGTGGACGACCGCCACCGAAGTGTCGGCGAGTTCCCGGCGCAGAGCCTGGGAGAAGCCGCGCAAGCCGGCTTTGGCCGCCGAATAGGCGGCGAAGCCGGGGAAGGGCAGGCTGCCGAAGGTCGAACCGACGGTGACGATGGCCGCCTGCGGCTGCGTCGTCAGCCAGGGCAGCAGGGCATGGGTCAGGCGCATCGGGCTTTCCAGATTGGTCTTCAGCACCTGGCCGATGTCTGGCCAGGACTGCTCTTCGAGCAGACCGAAGCAGCCGATGCCGGCATTGTTGATCAGCACGTTGACCCGGAAGCGGCGGGCGGCGGCGACCAGCTTGGCGATACCTTCAGGGTCGTCGAGATCGGCGGCGAAACATTCCACTTCGCCGCTGCCGGCCGGCACGATGCCGGCCAGGCGGTTGGCGTCGCGCCCGGTCAGCAGCACGGCGGCGCCGGCGGCTGCGAGTTGCCGCGCCAGTTCCTGGCCGAGGCCGCCGCTGGCGCCGGTCAGCAGGATGCGCGCCTGGTTCAGCAGCATGCGAGTGCCTCTTCGCTGAGCGGCAGGGCACGGAAAATGTCACCGTAGAGCTTGAAGAAGACGCGCGCAGCATGGACGACGTCGGCCTGGTCGGCAGCGGTCATGTTGTTCACCAGGTCGGCCAGATGCTTGGTGTGCTCGATATCCAGCGTGCCGTGCGAACGCAGGTAAGTGAAGGCGCTGTCCGGCAGGCCCAGGGTTTCCTGGATGCGGTCGGCGGCGAGCAGGGCCAGGGCGACGCTGGTGCCTTCGAGGACGTACACCATGCCGAAGAAACCGGCTGGATTGCCGCGGGCGATCAGGTCGTAGGCGTAGGCGATCATCACCTCGGCCGGCAGGTCCGGGCGGCTGTCGCGCACGGCTTCGGCATCGCCACCGGCGGCGGCGATGTCATTGAGGATCCATTCCTCGTGGCCGATTTCTTCCTCGATGTATTCGGCCACTGCCTTGCGCAGCCAGGCCAGGCGGTCGGGCAGGCGGCCGCCGAGGCTCATCAGCAGCGGCGTCGTGTGACGGACGTGGTGATAGGCCTGGCTGAGGAAGGCCAGGTAGCTTTCGCGGCTGATCTGCCCCTGCAGGCTGCCGGCGATGGCCGGGGCAGCAAGCAGTTCGGCGCGGGCGTCGGCGGTGGCGTCTTTGAGATAGTCGTAGAAGGACATGTCAGATTTCCTGTGGCTGGAGAAGGGCTGCCCGATCGGCAGCGAAACGGGCGAGGATGGCGTCGCGACGCGGCCGGCCGTTACCGGTGGCCAGTCCGTTGGCGGCGGAGAAGGGAGCGCTGCGTTGCCATTGGCCAATGCGGGCGTAATCCGGCAGGCGCAGGTTGGCGGCGGCGATGGCGCCTGCGAGTTGGTCATCGCTGACGCCGGGCAAGGGCACCAGCACGGCGCTCAGTGTGGCTTCTGCTTCGCCGCCGACGACGGCCTGGAGAATCGCCGGCTGGGCGAGCAGCACGGCCTCCACCCATTCCGGCGAGATGTTGCGGCCGAAGGAGGTGATCAGCAGATTCTTGCGCCGGCCGGCCAGGCGCAGGTGGCCGTTGCCGCTGAATTCACCGAGGTCGCCGGTGGCAAATTCGGCGCTCGATGGGGATGAATGGGTGCCGGTGTAGCCGAGAAAAGCCCGGGCGCGGACCAGGACTTCGCCATCACTGAAGCGGATCTCGACATGTTCAAGCGGCCGGCCGACGTCGTCGGCGTCATCACCGGGACGATTCAGGCTGACCACCGAGCCGCACTCGGTCAGGCCGTAGCCCTGGTAGGCCGGAATGCCCAGCGCCCGCGCCTGCTCGAGGAGGCTGCGGTCGACGCGGGCGCCGCCGACGGCGACATAACGCAGGCTGGTGGCCGGGCGCTGGCCGCTGGCGGCCAGATACAGGGACCAGGCCTTGAGCAGTTCGGGTACCAGGATCAGGCTGCCGGGCTGGGCGGAGATTACCGCCGCCTGCAGCGCCGCCGGGTCGAAGCCGGCCATACCTTGCCAGCCGAGGCTGGCCAGGGGCGGCAGATGCACCGGCATCTCGCGCAGCAGCGGCGCATGCAGGCCGGCGACGTTTTCCAGCAGCAGGCCGAGCGGCAGCACGGCGAGGTGGCGTTGCAGGGGCAGGTCGAACAGCCGGCGGCTGACCGCCTGGGCGGTGTCGTGCAGGCCTTCGGCGCTCAGGCAGACGCCCTTCGGCGTGCCGGTGCTGCCGGAAGTGAAGGAAATCTTGGCCGTTCCCGCCGGCAGGTTGGCCGCCGCGACGATGCGGCGCAGCCAGGTCAGGCCCTGCCAGTGACCGGTGATGGCGAAGCCGAGATCGAGCCGGCCGATGCGTTCCGGCTGGTCGGTGAGAACACAGTCGGCACCGGCGGCTTCGAGGGCATGGCGCATCTGCTCCGGGCTGAAGAAGCCGGGCAGCGGCAAATGCACACGGCCGGCAGCGAGGGTCGCCAGATCGGCGATGGCCCAGGCCGGTCCGTTGTCGGCGAGCACGGCGACAACGCGGGCATCGGCCAGGCGTTCGCCGAGGGTGGCGATTTCGTCGCGTACGGCGGCGGCCGTCCAGCTCCGCTCGTTGCCGACGAAGACGATGGCTTCATCCGGGCGGCTGGCCAGAACCTCGAGCAGCGAGTGCTTACTCATGCGCCTGGGCCCTTTCCAGCGCCAGTCGGACGCGGCCGGCGACGACAACCGGGGCGCTGTCGTAATAGCTGCCCCAATCGTCGGCCGGTTCCGCCAGGCGGCTCGGATCAGCCGGCGCCAGGGCCAGCAGGCTCAGACCAAGTTTGCGGAAAATGCCGATCAGTTCGCGGGTGGCGGTGAATACCACCCATTCGTAGCCGAGCTGATTCAGGTGGCGGGCCAGGCTCAGCACCACGTCGATGCTGCCGCCGGCCTTGTCGGCGGCAAGGTTGCCGACCTCGACGATACGTTCGCGACGGACCGAATGGCCGGCCAGGCGGGCGACAGCGTCTTCCACCGGGCTGTCGAGATAGCACTCGAGAAAGAGCCGTTCGTCGCCGGCGCAGCGCCAGCCCGTCACGGCGACGGTGCGTTCGCCCTGTTCGAGCAGCATCAGGTTCGGCGCGAAGCTCGACACCGTTGCCTGGTAGCGCTGGTGGAAAGCCCGGCGGACGAAGTCCTCGGCGTCCTGCCGACGCGGCGAACCGACGACCGTGTGCTTGACCGTCAGCGGCTGACGGGGGGACTGCAGGACATTGCGGATGGCGCCCGACATGGAAAGCCCTTTCTTGATGACAGGGTTCCAAGGCTAAGGTCGGAAAATTAAACGACCCTTAAGACGGCGCCACTCCCGGCGCCGTCAATCCGGATCAGTGTGCGGCTTCCCAGTTCGGCCCGACGCCGAGCTCGACGACCAGCGGCACCTTCAGTTCCGCCACCTGGGTCATCAGGCGCGGCAGGTGCAGGCGTACGTCGTTCAGTTCGCCGTCCGGCACTTCCAGCAGCAGTTCGTCGTGTACCTGCAGCACCAGTTTCGACTGCTTGCCAGATTTCTCCAGCCAGTCCTGTACGGCGATCATCGCCAGCTTGATCAGGTCGGCGGCGGTGCCCTGCATGGGCGCATTGATCGCCGCCCGCTCGGCCCCCTGGCGGCGGTTGCCATTGCTTGAGCGGATCTCGGGGAACCACAGGCGGCGGCCGAAGGCGGTTTCGACATAGCCCTTGTCGCGCGCCATTTGCCGGGCTTCTTCCATGTACTGGGCGACGCCGGGGTAGCGGGCGAAGTAGC
>DDWF01000005.1 GCA_002345845.1 Betaproteobacteria bacterium UBA2293
GCCACGAAATCCGTACCCCGATGAATGCGATTGTCGGACTGACCGGGCTGCTCCAACGACGGAGCGACCGGAGTGCCGAAGAGGCCGACAAGCTCGGCAAGATCGCCGGCGCCGCCGACCACCTGCTGGCCATCATCAACGACATCCTTGATCTTTCAAAAATCGATGCCGGCAAGTTCACCCTCGAGCAAATCGACGTCAGCATCAGCAGCATCGTCGCCAACGTGGCCTCCATGCTGTTCGACAAGGCGCGCGCCACCTCCATCGAATTTGTCGTCGACACCGATCTGCTGCCGCTACATGTACTGGGCGATCCGACCAGGCTCCAGCAGGCACTGCTCAACTACGCCAGCAATGCCATCAAGTTCACCCAGGCGGGTACCGTCACCTTGCGCGTCAGAATGCGCGAAGCCGGCAACGGCAGCGTCGAGGTCCGTTTCGAGGTGCAAGACACGGGTATCGGCATCGCTCCGGAGGTCCTGCCCAAGCTCTTTTCCGCCTTTGAGCAGGCCGATAACACAATGACCAGGCAATACGGCGGTACCGGACTCGGGTTGGCCATCACCCTCAAGCTGGCGCGCCTGATGGGCGGCGACGCCGGCGTCGTCAGCACTTGCGGCGAGGGCAGCACCTTCTGGTTCACGGCAATTCTCAAGAAAGGCCACCCATCCAGACCACGGATACCTTCCTCAACCCGCGAATCAGCCGAGGAGATACTGTTCAGAACCTGTAGCGGCCGACACATCCTGCTGGTCGAGGATGAGCCACTCAACCGGGAAGTGACGCAGGATCTGCTAACACTCGCCGGACAGCGGGTGAGCTTCGCCGAAGACGGCATCGAGGCAGTCAGACTGGCTGGTGAAAATGACTACGATCTGATCCTGATGGACATTCAAATGCCCCGCATGGACGGCTTGGAGGCAACCCGCCAGATAAGACTGCTGGCCAATGGCACGGTTTTACCGATTCTGGCCATGACCGCCAATGCCTTCGCCGAGGACAGGGAACGCTGCATTGCCGCCGGCATGAACGATTTCATCATGAAGCCGGTCAATCCCGACGTGCTTTTCAGTACCTTGCTCAGGTGGATGCCCGGGCCAACAAACCGTGCATCCTGACCCGGTGCGAGGCAGACCCACTCAATAGCGTGAGCGCTTGCTGGCGCCTGCCGTGGCCGACACCTTCTTCACCGCCAGCGTGATCAGGAAGGGGAACTCATCGTCGGCAGTCTGGACGATACGCCACCCTGGCCCCAGCGAACGGGCGATCCAGGCCGTCAGCGCGGCGATATCGACGGCCTCGCAGCGCAGGTCGGCAACGATCTCACCCTGATCCTCGTACACCGGGAAATCCGAGCAGCCCACGGGCTTGATCTCCTGACCATAGACCCGGCACGATTGACCCGATTCGTCATAGGCGGGGCAGGCTTTCTGATGGGCGTAGTACAGCCCGTTACCCGCCCGGATCTCTACCGGCCCCTGGCCTGATGCAAGCCGCCGATCGAAAGCCTTGCGCGATTCGTCGAGTCGCCAGAACACCTTGACCTGCTTCCACTCCAGTTCGAGCACCAGTTTATCGAGGCGACAGCAGGGCTGGGCGCACACCGGGCAATGCGGTATCACCGCCGAATCCTGATAGCCGGCGGCGGCAGCAGCAAGCGCCTGGGCCAGGAGTCGACGGGTTTCCCGAGCACTCATTGGCGGGCAACCAGGGGAAATGCGGTGGCTTGCAGGAAGCGGATCATCGGTGCCGGTATCACGATCCCGGAGGCGGATCGGGTCAAGTTTTGGGGGTGGTGACAATGGCAGTTTCACCGCCTGAAAGCAACCACTTCGGGCAGGCGCCTCGACGTAGATTGGGTCCGGCTTGGCTTTGGCGTGTGCCTGATTTCTGAAACCTTCGTCACGTCTTTCACCGTGGGAAAGCCCGATAATGGCGGCCAATTCGTTGTGAACGCTATTTTTGGATTCCCCCATGGAAATTAAAGTCAATTTTCTCGACAAGCTTCGTCTCGAGGCCAAGTTCGATGATTTCACGGTCATCGCCGACCAGCCGATCCGCTACAAGGGCGACGGCTCGGCGCCGGGGCCGTTCGATTACTTTCTCGCTTCGTCGGCCCTGTGTGCGGCTTACTTCGTCAAGCTGTACTGCGACACGCGCAACATCCCGACCGAGAACATCCGCCTGTCGCAGAACAACATCGTTGATCCGGAAAACCGCTACCAGCAGATTTTCAAGATCCAGGTCGAGCTACCGGCGGACATTTCCGAGAAAGACCGGCTGGGCATCTTGCGTTCCATCGACCGGTGTACCGTCAAGAAGGTGGTGCAGACCGGGCCGGAGTTCGTCATCGACGAGGTCGACAATCTGGATGCCGATGCGCAGGCCTTGCTGACGCTGAATCCGGATTCGGCGACGCAAACCTATATCGCCGGCAAGGATCTGCCGCTCGAGCAGACCATCGCCAACATGTCCGGCTTTCTCGCCGGGCTGGGCATCAAGATCGAAATCGCCTCGTGGCGCAATCTGGTGCCCAACGTCTGGTCCCTGCATATCCGTGATGCGCATTCGCCAATGTGCTTCACCAACGGCAAGGGCGCCACCAAGGAAAGCGCGCTGGCCTCGGCCCTGGGCGAATACATCGAGCGGGCGAGCTGCAATCACTTCTACAACGACCAGTTCTGGGGCGAAGACATTGCCAACGCGGCCTTCGTGCATTACCCGAGCGAGCGCTGGTTCAAGCCGGGCAAGAAGGACGCCCTGCCCAAGGGCCTGCTCGATGACTACTGTCTGGAAATCTATAACCCCGATGGCGAGCTGCGCGCCTCGCATCTCTACGACACCAATTCCGGCAATACCGAACGCGGCATCTGCGCGCTGCCCTACGTGCGCCAGTCGGACGGCGAGACGGTGTATTTCCCGACCAACCTGATCGACAACCTGTTCCTCAGCAACGGCATGAGCGCCGGCAACACGCTGGCCGAAGCGCAGGTGCAGTGCCTGTCGGAAATCTTCGAGCGCGCCGTCAAGCGCGAAATCCTCGAAGGCGAAATCGCCCTGCCCGATGTGCCGCCCGACGTGCTGGCGAAATACCCCGGCATCCTGGCCGGCATTGCCGAACTGGAAAACCAGGGCTTCCCGGTGCTGGTCAAGGATGCCTCGCTCGGCGGCGAATTCCCGGTGATGTGCGTCACCCTGATGAACCCGCGTACCGGCGGCGTGTTCGCCTCCTTCGGCGCGCACCCCAGCCTGGAAGTGGCGCTGGAACGCAGCCTGACCGAGTTGCTGCAGGGCCGCAGCTTCGAAGGCCTCAACGATTTGCCGCGACCGACCTTCGAGAGCAATGCCGTCACCGAGCCGAACAACTTTGTCGAACACTTTATCGATTCGAGCGGCGTCGTCTCCTGGCGCTTCTTCAGCGCCAGGGCGGATTACGAATTCGTCGAGTGGGATTTCTCCGGCCACGGCGAAAACTCCAATGCCGACGAAGCTGCCACCCTGTTCGGCATTCTCGAAGACATGGGCAAGGAAGTGTACATGGCGGTCTACGACCAGCTCGGCGCCACCGCTTGCCGCATCCTGGTGCCGGNNGAAATCTACCCGGTCGACGACCTGATCTGGGACAACACCAACAAGGCACTGGCCTTCCGCGCCGACATCCTCAACCTGCACCGCCTCGACGACGCCGGCCTGGAAGCCCTGCTGGAGCGCCTGGAAGAGAGCGAACTCGACGACTACACCGACATCATCACGCTGATCGGCGTCGAGTTCGACGAGAACACGGATTGGGGCCAGCTGACCATCCTCGAACTGAAGCTGCTGATCAACCTCGCCCTGCAGGATTTCGAAGCGGCCAAGGAACAGGTCGAGGCCTACCTGCAGTACAACGAAAATACCGTCGAGCGCGGCCTGTTCTACCAGGCGCTCAACGTGGTGCTCGAAGTGCTGCTCGACGACGAACTGGAACTGGCCGATTACGTGGTGAATTTCCGCCGCATGTTCGGCAACCCGCGGATGGATGCGGTTCTGGGGTCAGTCGACGGCAGCGTACGCTTCTTCGGCCTGACGCCAACGAGCCTGCAACTGGAAGGTCTCGATCGGCACCAGCGCCTGATCGATAGTTACAAAAAGCTGCACATGGCACGGGCCAAGGCGGCCGCTTGATTCAGTTGGATTGGCGAAGCATGCCCGGAGCCACAACGGGAGTGACCGGGTGGCTCCTTACGCGCTTCGCCACCCGTTACCGTCAAGGCCGACGTGCTGGCCAGTGGCCAGCTGCCTTGGCCCATCGGTCGGGCTACAGCACTACTGGTCTGTCCGGTAATTCATTCCGCTCGTCCCCGGAAGCCGGAAAATTCCTGATCAAATGCTGCGTCACCGCCAGGATGCCGCTGACCACACCGTCTTCGTACTTGCCTTGCTGGAAGTCGCTTTCCATCATGCGGCAAATCCTTTCCCACTCCTGGGCCCCCACTTTCGCATCAATGCCGCGATCGGCAACGATCTCGACGTCCCGGTCGGCAAGTAGCAGATAGATCAGGACGCCGTTGTTGTTTTCGGTGTCCCAGATGCGTAATTGGGCAAAGACGTCGATGGCCCGCTCGCGTCCGGACTGGCCCTTGAAGAGCGGTAGGCCATCCAGCGCGCCTTCCACGGCGAAACGGATTTCTCCCCGATGCGCCGTCTCGCTGGCCTTGATCGCCCGTTCAATGACATTCAAGGTTTGCCGGGGGAAAGCCCGGGCGATTTGCCTCGGGGTTTGCAGCAAATGCTTCGCCAAACGTTTGATATTCATCCGTTACCACCGTCCCGATGCGCCGCCGCCGCCAAAGCCACCACCGCCTCCTCCGAAGCCGCCGCCAAAGCCGCCGCCACGGTGACCGCCGATGCCGCCCATGCCGCCCATGCCGCCACTGAACAACGTAAACACCAGCGCCAGGATGCCGGCAATCAAGGCGATGCCGACGGCGCCGGCAAATAGCCAGGCGGCCACCGCCACCGCCCCGCCGGTGACCAGGGCGCCGGGGAAGCGGCCGAGCCAGGCGCGCAATATCCCACCCACCACCAGCGCCAGCATGAAAATGATTGGCACATATTGCTGGAGTTCGCCCACACCGCTGCCGGCTATTCGTTGTGGTTCCGGCAAGGGCTCGCCGTCGATGACGCGGATGATCTGGTCGACGCCGGCGGTAATGCCGGCATAAAAATCTCCGGCCTTGAAATGCGGCGTCATCGTTTCGCTGATGATGCGTTTACTGGTTGCATCATTGAGCGCCCCCTCCAGGCCATAGCCCACCTCGATGCGCAGTGCACGATCAGTCGTGGCGATGAGCATGAGCGCCCCATCATCGACTTGTTTGCGCCCCAGCTTCCACTGCTCGACAACACGCAGCGCGTATTGCTCTATCGTTTCCGGGGCCGTGGTGGGAACGATCAGAACCGCGAGCTGACTGCCTTTGCTCGCTTCGAATGTTTGCAGTTTCTGCTCCAGGCTGGCCTTCTGCTCAGGGGTCAGCAAGGCTGCCTGGTCGGTCACGCGCTCGGTCAACGGTGGGACGGGAATCTGCGCGCTAACGAGAAGAGACCAGCCGAGCGCGATCGCCAGGAGGGATGTTCTTGCCGTGCGCATGACTTACTTCGCGGCTCCACCAGCCTCGCCCGGCAGTCTGGACGACGGCGGGGCAAAATCAACGCTGGGCGGCCGGGAAATTGCCTGTTCGTTTTCCACGGTGAAATTGGGCTTTGTCTTGTACCCAAGCACCATCGCCGTCAGGTTCGAGGGGAAGGAGCGAACCGTGATGTTGTACGCCTGCACGGCCTGGATATAGCGATTGCGAGCCACCGTGATGCGGTTTTCGGTGCCCTCGAGCTGCGCTTGCAGATCGCGGAAGCTGGCATCGGCTTTGAGCTGCGGATAGTTTTCCGCCACCACCAACAAGCGGGACAGCGCCCCTGACAACTCGCCCTGGGCCGCCTGGAATTTGGCAAATGCCGCCGGGTCGTTGATCAGCTCCGGCGTCGCCTGCATACCGCCGACTTTGGCGCGGGCATTGGTGACGCCAAGCAGGACGTCTTTTTCGTGATCGGCGTAACCCTTGACGGTATTGACCAGGTTGGGAATCAGGTCGGCTCGGCGCTGGTACTGGTTCACCACCTCGGACCAGCTCGCCTTGATCTGCTCATCGTTGCTCTGGAACGTGTTGTAGCCGCAGCCAGTGAGACTTAACGCAAGCAGCGTCGCCAGAACAAGCCATAATTTTTTCATTGGCTCTCTCCAAAAATTGACGGGTTTTTCGCGGACCGCGCACGACCGCCGTGCCTGGTGAAATGGTCCCGACAGCCTCAGGAACTAATAGCCGGCCGCCGGAAAGCTGTCTGTGCCTCAGCGCACAGAAGCAGAAACGAAGACGACGCCCGACAACCCGACCCCATACCTATTGCATATGGATCATTCCGCCCGTGCCCCCTAAAATGAACTAGGGCGTCATGCCAATTGCTTTCTTTGCGGAATCCACTCCGCCCGGGCAAAAGCCCGTCTGTCTGGTCATTCACGGGAGATCGTCATGACAAACAGCGAATCCGGTTCGCGCGATTCGGCATCCTCGGCTAGTACGATGAGCTATGTCGTGGCCATGGAGCATCTGGTTGAGGTGGTCCGGCAAATGTCCACCGCCCGCGACCTGGCGACCGTGATGGAGATCGTCAAACATGCGGCGCGCAATCTGAGCGGGGCGGACGGGGCGACCTTCGTGCTGCGCGATGGCGATTTGTGCCACTACGCCGACGAGGATGCGATCAGCCCGCTGTGGAAAGGACGGCGCTTTCCGATGAGTGCCTGCATCAGCGGCTGGGCAATGCTGCACCAGCAGCCGGCGGTGATCGAGGACATCTATGCCGATTCCCGCATTCCGGCCGATGCCTACCGGCCCACCTTCGTCCAGAGCCTGGCCATGGTGCCGATCCGCCAGTCGGCGCCGGTCGGCGCCATCGGCATCTATTGGGCCCGCCGCTATCAGCCGACGGCCGAGCAGCTGAAGGTCCTGCAGGCACTGGCCGACACGACAGCGGTGGCACTGGAGAACGTCCGCGTCTATGGCGAACTGGAACAACGGGTGGACGCACGCACCACGGAACTCGAAACCATTCTCGGCAACGTCCAGGCCGGCGTCATTTCGGTGGCCCGCGGCGACATCCTGCGTGCCAATCCGAAGGCCGCCGCGCTGTTCGGCTACGCCGCCGCCGGCGAGCTGGTCGGCCTGCCGATCCGCAGCCTGCTGCACGGCGCCGACGGCGATGCACTGCTGGTGGATGCCGGAACCAATACGGCTGCCAGCGGGACACTGGATACGGAGATCGAACTCGAGTCCCGGGATGGCCGGCGCTTCTGGGCCCGCATCGTGCGCCAGCCGCTCGACCCGGTCACGCATCCGGACAGCGCCATCTGGCTGGTCGAGGACATCGGCGCCGCCAAGGAAAAGGAGAGGCTGCTGATCCAGATGCGCCAGGCGGCGGAATCCACGACCCGGGCGAAGAGCGCCTTTCTCGCCAACATGAGTCACGAAATCCGGACACCGATGAACGCCATCATCGGCATGACCCACCTGCTACGCCAGTCGCGTCTCGACGACGACCAGCTGACGCGGCTGAAGAAGATCGATTCCGCCGCCTTCCACCTACTGTCGATCATCAACGACATTCTCGACCTGTCGAAGATCGAAGCCGGCCGCATGGAGTTCGAGGACATCGACTTTGCCCTGGGCGAGGTGCTCGACCATACCTATTCGATGATCGGCGAAGCGGCGAAGAACAAAGGGCTGACGGTTGAGATCGACTACGACAACGTGCCCATCTGGCTGCGTGGCGACCCGGTGCGCCTGCGCCAGGGACTGATCAACTATGCCGGCAATGCCGTCAAGTTCACCGAGCGCGGTTCCGTGGCCCTGCGCGCCAAGCTCGAGCAGGAGGACGGCGACAACCTGCGCGTCCGCTTCGAGGTCAGCGATACCGGCCCCGGCATTGCCCCGGACAAAATGGGCAATCTGTTCACCGCCTTCGAACAGGCGGAAGTTTCGATCAGCCGGCGCTACGGCGGCACCGGCCTGGGCCTGGCGATCACCCGCCGCCTGGCCCGCATGATGGGCGGCGAGGCCGGCGTCAGCAGCGAATTCGGCAAGGGCAGCACCTTCTGGTTCACCGTGCAGCTGCACCGCGGCCAGGGGCTGAAGCCGAAGACGGAGGCTGCCCGCCGCCTCAATACCGCGGCCACGCTGGCGGCCAGCCGGGCCGGCGCCTGCATCCTGCTGGCCGAGGACAACGAGATCAACCAGGAAGTCGCCCGCGACGTGCTGCAGGCCGTCGGCCTCGTCGTGGACACGGCCGGCGACGGCCGCACGGTTGTCGACAAGGCGCGCCGCCGCTTCTACGACCTGGTGCTGATGGACTTGCAGATGCCCGAGCTGGACGGCCTGGAAGCGACCCGGGAGATTCGCCGGCTGCCCGGCTGGGAAAAAATCCCGATCCTGGCGATGACCGCCAATGTCTTCGAGGAAGACCGGCGCAACTGCCTGGCGGCGGGCATGAACGATTTTGTCTCCAAGCCTTTCGATCCGGAACTGCTCTACGGCGCCCTGCTCCGCTGGCTGCCGGAGCGGGCGAGCGGCTCGACCATTGCCCCGGCGACGCCGGCGGCAGTGCCGGCCGACATCGAGGCGCGTCTGGCGGCGATCAAGGAACTCGACCTGATCCATGGTCTGGCCATTGCCGGCAATCGCTGGCCGGTCTATGTCCGCTTCCTCAGCCTGCTTGCCGATCACCACGGGGGCGATGCGCCGCGCCTGCGGCAACTGGCGGCGGCGGCCGACAACAAGGCCATTCGCGGTATCGCCCATGCCCTCAAGGGCGCCGCCGGCAACCTGGGGGCCCGCGACATCGCCCGCCGTGCCGGAGAATTGCTCGACGCCGCCCATGCCGGCACCACCGACCTCACCGCCCATGCCCTGAATCTGGCCGACGCCATCGAGACACTGATCACTCAGCTACGTGCCGCGCTGCCCACCGGGCGAAGCGATTCCACCCGCTGAGGCAGAGTCAGGCGGCGAATCAGCCGGGTTGCGCGGCCGCTTCGCCGAGCATGCGCACCTCGTAGCGCGGCAACGCCAGGGCGACACCCTTCTGGGCGAAGACTTCCAGTATCGTCTTGTTCAGCTCGGCGATCGCCGACTCGTAATCCGGCACCTTGACCCAGGGCCGCACGCTGATGGTCATCCCGGATTCGGTGAGCCGCAACACCCCGAGGCGCGGCAGCGGGTCCTTGAGGACCTTGGGGTTGCTGGCCAGAACATCGCGAACCAGGGCCAGGGCCGCATTGGCATCGTTGGCGTAGGAAACCCCCAGGGAAATGTCGAGACGGCGGATTTGTCCGTAGTTGTGCAGGATTTCGCCGACGATCTTGCGGTTGGGAATGACCACCCGTGACAGATCGGGATGGCCCAGGGTCGTGGTGAACAGGCTGATGTCGATAACTTCGCCCTCTTCATCGGCAATGGATATGTAATCGCCAATGTGAAAAGGCCGGGTGAAGATGATGCTCAGGCCCGCCACCAGATTGCCGAGCAGGCCCTGCATGGCCAGGGCGATACCGGCACCGGCAACGCCCAGACCAGCGATCAGGGGCAGCAGTTCGATGCCCAGGTTCTGCAAGGCCATGATGGCGAAGATGACCAGCACGAATATCTGGGCGATGCGGCAGAGCAGTGAGCGGACCGGCGCTTCGAGATTGAGGCGA
This sequence comes from Betaproteobacteria bacterium UBA2293, assembly GCA_002345845.1. The sequence goes on from DDWF01000005.1 coordinate 9,785, forward strand.
CTGAGGAGGCGGTCGAGCAGGCGCCCGAACCAGCGGGCCACCATGTAGCCAACGCCCATGATCAGAATGGCGACCAGCACTTTGGGGCCGAAACGGACGGCCATGTCGAGGGCCGAAGCCCGGATCTGATCCAGCGACTGCAATGAATTGTCCATGGGACGGTTCCTGGGAAAGAGAGCGCTTGGCAGAAAAGACGACCAAGCAGGCCCTACAGTAGCGCAGGCGCCCCAAAAATTCGAGATGCACTCCAGCCTGGTTAGTGGCGCCAGTCGGTATCCCGGCGCTTGCTCGGGGACAGGATGACCCGGTAAATGACTTCGAGCGGGACGCTTTCCTTCTTCATGTGCTCGATGCCGGCGCGGACGCCTTCCAGCAAGGCCAAGGCCAAGCCGCGGTTAACGGCGGCCTCCGTTCTCCAGGACAAGCGCAGATCGCGGTTCATGGCGGACTCCTTCCAACAACGCGTCGTCAATCTTCGACTTGACTTTCGACCGAAAACTGCGAAAGAAATTCTGTCCTTTTTCACGATCGGGAGTTCTCTGCCGCACGATCGTTCGGCCATCGCCTTTTTGCCGGTAAAGTAGCGGACTTTGCCGACCGGCCAGGAATTTTTGTACCGTGCACAGTCCGACGCTTCTCATCCTCGCAACCATTCTGATGGGAATCATGGCCTTGATGCTGCTGGCGACCTGGCGCTTCAACAAGCAGATTGCCGGCTTCGCCGCGTGGACCGCCGCCTACTTCTGCGGTTTCCTGTTCTGCGTTTGCCTGTTGCTTCGCCCCTGGTTGCCGGAGACGCCCGCGGTACTGGCGACATTGCTGTTCGCCTTCCTGATGCCCTTCCTGACCCTCGTTGGTGTGCGGGCTTATGTCGGCCTCGCGCCGCTGCCCAGGACCTACCTGGTTGCCGGGTCCGCCGTGCTGCTCGGTTTCGCCGCGTGGTTTACGGCGATCCAGCCCGAGCCCGAACTGCGTTTTGCCGTCTCGAGTCTGGTGACCGGCAGTTTCTTCGTGCTCAGTGCCCGCACCATCGCCAATGGCAAAATCCACGACTACCCGGCCCGTTACCTCTGTGCGGCGGCCTGCGGCGGCCATGGACTGTTCGTGCTGCTGCGTCCCTGGCTATTCACCCTCGGCGACAGCGGTCCGTTCAATGCGCAGCAGGCGATCACCGTTTCCCAGTTCATCATCGTCGAATCCATCATTGCCATCGTCCTCATGGCTTTCGCCATCGTCATGCTGGCCAATGAACGGATGACGCTGGAGCTGCGCGGCATCGCCGACCGTGACCCGCTGACCGGCAGCTACAACCGCCGCTCCTTCCTGACCCTGCTCGCCAGGAGCATCAGCACCGCGAGGCGCACGCAGTCACCGCTGGCGATCCTGCTGATCGATCTCGATCACTTCAAAAAGATCAACGACACCTGGGGCCATCGCACTGGCGACGAGGCCTTGCGCCACTTCGTGGCCGTCGCCGAAAGCTGCATGCGGCACGGCGACGTCATCGGCCGCATGGGCGGCGAGGAGTTTGCCGTCTTTCTCCCGCACACCGGGCTCGCCGAGGCTGAGGTGGCGGCGAACCGCCTGCGCCGTGCCATCGCAGAGCAGCCGGTCGCTCATGGCGCCAGCCCGCTGCAGCTGACGGCCAGCATCGGCGTCGCCCACTGGCAGCCCGGCGAGAGCGCCGAAGCCGTGTTGAACCGGGCCGACCAGGCCATGTACCGTGCCAAGGAGCGGGGACGCAACCGCGTCGAAGTTGCGTCGGCGGCGGCTGACCGCCCCGCCGCACCGGCGATGACCGGTACGGCAGCAGTGATCGATTTCGCCGGCGTGGAATAAACCCCGGCGGCCGGCTCAGTGCAGCGGCGGCGTCCAGATATCGACGGGTGGCAGGCGATCGAGCACGCCGGCGGCGAGCAGCAGGCGGTCGATATCCTCGGCTGCCTTGACCGGGCGTAACTGCTGGTAGAGCACTTCGGCCGGCGCATAGTTGCGGCGCAGCATGGCCAGCCATTGCTTGACCCGCCCGCCGGCATGCGCCGGCACCACCTTGCGGCGGACCCCCAGCCAGTAGGCGGCAACGCCCGGCTGCACCACTTCCCAGCCGCCAACCGCCTCGCCGCGCACGCGCCGGGCGAGCAGCGGATCGGCAATGGCGCCACGGCCGACCATGATGTCGGCGCAGCCAGTGGCCTGCTGGCAGTTGCGGAAATCCTCGACGGTCCATACCTCGCCGTTGGCGATCAGCGGAATGGCGATGGCCTGGCGCACGCGGTCGATCCATTCCCAGCGCGCCGGTGGCCGGTAGCCGTCGGCCTTGGTCCGGCCATGCACGATCAGTTCGTCGATACCGGCCGCTTGCAGCGCCTGGGCGTTGTCCACGGCCCGGCTGGTGTCGTCGATGCCGAGGCGCATCTTGGCGGTGAAGGGAATTTCCGGCGGGACCACGGCGCGCACGGCGGCGGTGATGGCGTGCAGCAATTCCGGTTCGCCGAGCAGCGCCGCGCCACCGCGATGGCGATTGACGGTCGGCGCCGGGCAGCCGAAATTGAGGTCGATACCGGCCGGCTTCAGCGTCACCAGCCGCCGGGCATTCTCGGCCATCATCGCCGGGTCGGAACCGAGCAGTTGCACGCGCATCGGCGTGCCGGCCGCGGTCTGGCTGCCGGTCGTCAGTTCCGGGCAGATGCGCTCGTAGGTCTTGACGAGNNATGCGCTCGTAGGTCTTGACCGGCAGCAGGCTGTTGGAGACGCGGACGAATTCGCAGATGCCCCAGTCGTAGCCGCCGATGCCGGTCAGCACGCCGCGCAGCACATGGTCGGCGAGCCCCTCCATCGGGGCGAGAAGTATGCGGGACATGCGGATTCCGGGTGGCGCGAAAGGCGCGCATTATAATCCGCGCCATGCTGCGCTTCGTCCTCGACACCAATGTCGTCCTCGACCTCTTCCACTGGGCCAATATCGACGCCGTGCCGATCATGGCGGCGCTGGAAGCCGGCCGCATCGAATGCCTGGTCGACGAACGCACACTCGACGAACTGCAGCGCGTGCTCACCTACCCGCAATTGAAACTGACGCCGGAAATGATCGCCGAGCGCTACGCCCGCTACCGGGCGCTGGTGCATCTGGTGCCCGCCGGCGAGGCGCCCGACCTGCCGCGTTGCAAGGACCGCGACGACCAGAAATTTCTCGAACTGGCCGCCCGCGCGGGCGCCAACATCCTGGTCAGCAAGGACAAGGCTCTGCTCAAGCTGCGCGGGCGAACCAAGCTGGCCTTCCAGATCGTCAAGCCGGCGGCAGCTTCGGCACTGCTTCACTCCTGACGGCGGCGGAACACCCAGGTCGTCGCATCGGAAACTTCCGCCGCGTAGGCGTAGCCATCGCTAGCGAAATCCTTCAGCCCTTCCGGATCGTTGAGCCGGTTGAGCACGGCGTAGCGCGTCATCAAACCGCGCGCCCGCTTGGCGTAGAAGCTGATGATCTTGTACTTGCCATTCTTCCAGTCCTCGAATACCGGCTGGATCACGGTGCCGGCGATCTTGCGGCCGATGGCGGCCTTGAAATATTCCTCGGAGGCCAGGTTGACCGCCACCGGACGGGGCATCCCGGCCAGTTCGCTATTGATCGCCTTGAGCAAACGTTCGCCCCAGAAGGCGTAAAGATCCTTGCCGCCCTTGTTGGCGAATCGGGTGCCCATTTCCAGCCGGTAGGGCTGCATCAGGTCGAGTGGTTTCAGGATGCCGTAGAGGCCGGAGAGGATGCGTACCTGCTGCTGGGCAAAATCTAAATCCTCGGCGCTCAACGTGCGTGCCGCCAGACCATCGTAGACGTCGCCGTCGAAGGCGAGGGCGGCCTGCTTGGCATTGTCCGGCGAAAACGGCAGTCGCCAGTCGGCGTAGCGGTTGTAATTGAGCAGCGCCAGTTGATCGGACAGATCCATCAGCTTGGCGATATCGGCCGGCGACAGCTTGCGCAACTGCTTGATCAGGCTTTCCGACTGCTTCAGGAAAGCCGGCTGGGTGAACTCGGCAACATGCGGCGGGGTCGTGTAATCAAGGGATTTGGCCGGGGAGAGGAAGATCAGCATGGTTTGAATTTTGTGCATTGCGGTACGCCGGATTTTACCGGCTGGTAAAATTCCGTTTTAGCCTTTTCCGGACTCCCCCATGAAACGAACCCGCTTCGGCGCGCGCGACCGTCTTTCGCGCGATGCAGCCGAACTCCAGCGCCTGGCCAACGGTCTTTCCGAATCTGGCGGCAAACTGGAAGACAGCTACTGGGAAGCCCAGCTGGCCGAAACCGTCGACAGCCTGTTGAAAAACGGCGCCGAAGACGACATCAATACCGCCCTCGACCGCCTGTTCGAGGCCAATCCGCGCGCCCACGACGAGCTCGCCGACATGGTCGAGTCGCGCGCCGAAACCGGCCGTCTGGAAGCACTCGGCCAGGAATTCGACATCCTGCTCTTCGCCGCCCCGGTGCTCGCCTGGTCGCGTTTCTCGATTCCCGCCGTCTCCCTGCCGCAGGCCACGCTGGCCGCCCTGTCGGTGCAGCTCGGTGCCCACGTCTTCGGCGGCGAAGCGCGTGTCGCCCTGGCCGATTTCCTGTTCAGCCCCGACCAGTTGCCGCGCAGCTTCTGCGACACCTGGCAGCTGACCAAGGCGCTTGGCGAAGCGACGCTGGCCGGCCAGCACCTGACCATCGACAGCAGCGCCCTGGCCGAAACCAACCGCTTCCTCTCCGATGTCCGCTATCTGGTCGGCGCCATCGCCGTGCCGCGCGGCAAAGCCTTGTTCCGCTGGAATGAGAAGGACGGCAGCAAGGACGGCGCGTTGAAGGGATGGATCAAGCAGGGCAGCCCGAGCCTCGAGCCGCTGCTCACCGGCTGCGCCTGGGAGCCGCTGCTGCCGGACGCCTACCATGCCGGTTGCCGCAATGCCGACCGTCTGTCGCGGCCGTATTCGCTGAAGGCCTCGGTGGCCTTCCTGCAGGCCACGGTCGGCCTGCTGCCGGCCGACATCCGCGCCGTCGTCGGCCCGTGCTACGACCGTCGCATGGAGGAATACCGCGTCGGCCTCGGTCCCAAGGACAAGCCGGATACCTACCACGGCATCGTCTGGCCGCTGCTCGGCGCCGAGGATGAAGCGACCGACGCGGCCGGTGAGATCGAGGCGGTGTTGCGCGAGTGCGGCGTCAAGGAGGTGAACTTCCTCGACCATCATTTCCCGATGGAATTCTGCGACGACTGCGGCGCCCCGCTGTATCCCAATATCGAGGCCGAACTGGTGCATGCCGAGATGCCGGAGCAGGCTTCCGCCAACTCGCAGGCGCTGCACTGACACAACGCATGCCGAGCCGGGGTAATCCGCAGTGAACGCTGAATGGCTGGCGCGCAGCCAGGCGGCCGTCTGGCATCCGTGCACGCAGATGCAGCACCACGCGCAGACGGCCTCACCGGCGCACCTACCGCTGGTGCCGATCGCCCGTGGCGAGGGCGTCTGGCTGTATGACTTCGACGGCCGGCGCTATCTCGACGGCATCAGCTCGTGGTGGACCAATCTATTCGGCCACGCCAATCCGCGCATCAACGCGGCCTTGCGCGATCAGCTGGAAACGCTGGAACATGTGATGCTGGCCGGCTTTACTCACCAGCCGGTGGTCGAACTGTCGGAACGGCTGGCGGCGCTGACCGGCGGCACGCTGGGCCACGCCTTCTACGCCTCCGACGGCGCCTCGGCGACCGAGATCGCGCTGAAGATGAGCTTTCACTACTGGCGCAATGTCGGCCGCCCGGAGAAGGCGGAATTCCTCTGCCTGGCCGGCAGTTATCACGGCGAGACGGTCGGCGCCCTGGCGGTGACCGACGTCGCCATCTTCAAGGATGCCTATGCGCCGCTGGTGCGCGCCGCCGCCCATGTGCTGCCGGCGCCGGATTTCCGTTTGGGTGAGCCGGGCGAGACGCCAGCCGATGTCGCCCGCCGGGCTGCTGCGGCGCTGGCCGCCTATCTCGAACAACACGGCGAACGCATCGCCGCGCTGATCATTGAACCGCTGGTCCAGGGCGCCACCGGCATGGCCATGTACGACCCGGAATACCTGCGCCTGGCCCGCGAGCTGTGCGACCGCCACGAAGTGCACCTGATCTGCGACGAGATCGCCGTCGGCTGCGGCCGCACCGGCAGCTTCTTCGCCCATGAGCAGGCAGCTATCCGCCCTGACCTGATGTGCCTGTCGAAGGGTATTTCCGGCGGCTACCTGCCGCTGTCCATCGTCCTCAGCAGCGATACGATCTACGCCGCCTTCCTCGACGATTCGGTGACCCGCGCCTTCCTCCATTCGCATTCCTACACCGGCAATCCGCTGGCCTGCCGGGCGGCGCTGGCGACGCTCGACATCTTCGAACAGGACGACGTGCTCGCCGCCAACCGCGACCGGGCGCAGCAGATCGCCGCCGCCCTGGCACCGCTGGCCGACCATCCGCAAGTGAAACACCTGCGCCAGCGCGGCATGATCGCCGCCTTCGACGTGGTCACCGCCGACCCGCACTTCTCCCGCCGCTTCTACCGCGCGGCGCTGGACCACGAGGCGCTGCTGCGGCCGATCGGCAACACCGTCTACTGGATGCCGCCCTACATCGTCGGCGCCGACGAGATCGCCCATCTCGGCCACGCCACGCGGCGGGCACTGGACTTGGCACTGACATGACCGGTCTGTTCCTGAAATCGCTGCTCGGCGCGCTGGCGGTGCTGCTGATCGCCCTGCTCTCGCGCTCGAAGAGTTTCTACATCGCCGGCCTGGTGCCGCTGTTCCCAACCTTCGCCCTGATCGCCCACGCCATCGTCGGCGCCGAGCGCGGCGCGGCCGACCTGCGCACCACGGCGCTGTTCGGCCTGTGGTCGCTGATTCCCTACGCCGTCTATCTGCTCACCGTGTACTGGCTGGCGCCCCGCCTGACGCTGGCCCCGACGCTGATCGCGGCAACGCTGGCGTGGACGGCGGCGGCCGCCGTTCTGCTGTTCGCCTGGTCGCGCTTCAACTGAGGCTCGCTGCACCGATGTACTCCCGCGCATAGCGCCGCCCCAGGCTGGTCAGGATTTCGTAGCCGATGGTGCCGGCGCGCGCGGCAATGGCATCGACGCCATTGAGCGGATCGGCCAGGTCAAGGAAATCGCCTTCGCCGATCCGGCCTTCCGGCAGATCGGTGATATCGACAATGATCGTATCCATCGAGATGTTGCCGACCAGCGGCAAGGCAACTCCATCGCAGCGTGCGACGCCGCGATTGCTCTGGCTGCGCAGGTAGCCGTCGGCATAACCCACCGCCACCGTCGCCAGACGCGAAGCCCGCGCCGCCGTCCACGTATGCCCGTAGCCGACCGCGGTGCCGGCGGCAATGCTGCGGGTCTGCAGCACCTTGCCCTGCAGGTGGATCACCGGGCGCAGCGGGTTGGCCTGCCCGGCCACCGGCGCGACACCGTAGAGCGCGGCGCCGGGACGGGCGAGGTCGAAGTGGTAATCGCCACCGAGGAAAATCCCCGACGAATTGGCCAGGCTGGCGCGCACCCCGGGCAGTTGTGCCAGCGCCGCCCGGAAACTCGCCAGCTGCCGGCGATTGACCGGCGATTCCTGATCCTCGGCGCTGGCCAGGTGGCTCATCAGGTACTGCACCTCGATGCCGGCCAGACCGCCGGGCGTCGCCACCAGCTGCGCGAACTCCTCGGCCGGCAGGCCGAGGCGGGCCATGCCGGTATCGACCTGAAGGATGGCCGGCAAGCACCGGCCCAAGCGGTCGGCCAGCGCCTGCCAGGCCTGTACCTGCTGGCGGCTGTTGAGCACCGGCCGCAGCCCGTGGCGGACAAACTCGTCCTCGGCACCGGGGTGGGCGCCGTGCAGCACATGGATCGCCGCGTCAGCGGGAAGCGCTGGACGCAGGGCAATGCCCTCGTTGAGGTGGGCGACAAAGAACTGCCGGCAGCCAGCCCGATACAGGGCGGGCGCCACCTGCGCCGCGCCAAGGCCATAGGCATCGGCCTTGACCACGGCGGCGCAGTCGCCGCTGCGCAGCCGGGCCTTGAGGCTGCGCCAGTTGTCGCACAACGCATCGAGATCGATGCGCAAGCGGGCGCCGAAGGGGGCGAATGCGTCCTGGCTCATGAGGCTTTCCGGGTGGCGGCGGTCAGCGACTGGCGCTCGCGTTCGTGCTTCGCCCAGTATTCCTTACTCAGGCGGACGACGACCGGCGACAGGAGCAGCAACGAAACCAGGTTGGGCAGGGCCATGAAGGCGTTAAGCGTGTCGGCAACCAGCCAGACGAAGTCGAGATGGGTGACGGCGCCGACCAGCACAAAGAGCGTCCACACCACGCGATAAGGCACTTCCACCGAGGTGCCGACCAGATAGGCCCAGCACTTCTCGCCGTAATAAGCCCAGCCGAGAATGGTGGTAAAAGCGAAGACGGTGATGGCGATGGCCAGGAACTGTCCGCCAAAGCCCTGGAAGGCCGCGTCGAAGCCGGCGGCACTGAGCGCCGCGCCCTTCAGGCCGCTGTTCCAGACGCCGGTGACGATGAGCACCAGACCGGTCATCGTGCACACGACGATGGTGTCGATGAAAGTCCCCATCATGCCGACCAGACCGGACTCCACCGGATTCTTCGTCTGCCCGGCCGCCTGGGCGATGCCGGCAGTACCGAGGCCGGCTTCGTTGGAGAAGATGCCGCGGGCAACGCCGTAGCGGATGGCCATCATCACCGCCGCACCGGCAAAGCCGCCGGTGGCGGCGACCGGATTGAAGGCGCTGTCGATGATCAGGACGAAAGCAGCGGGAATCTGCTCGGCGTACATGCCGAGCACGATCAACGAGGCGACGATGTAACCGATACACATGAAAGGCACGAGTTTTTCGGCCACGGCACCGATGCGCTTGACCCCACCCAGCAGCACGATGCCGGTGCATACCGCCATGACGATGCCGGAAATCCAGGGGTTGATGCCGAACGCCGCATCAAGTGCGCCGGCGATGCTGTTCGACTGGACCATGTTGCCGATGCCGAAGCCGGCCAGGCCGCCGAAGATGGCAAAGGCGGCGCCGAGCCAGCGCCAGCGCTTGCCGAGGCCGTTCTTGATCGCATACATCGGGCCACCGACCTGCTCGCCGCGGTCGTCCGTCTCGCGGTAATGCACCGCCAGCAGCACCTCGGCGTACTTGGTGGCCATGCCGACCAGGGCCGTCATCCACATCCAGAACATCGCCCCCGGGCCGCCGATAGCGATGGCCGTGGCCACGCCGGCAATGTTGCCGGTGCCGACGGTCGCCGCCAGTGCCGTCATCAGCGCGGCATAGGGGGTGATTTCACCCGGCGCATCGGGCGCCGCCTTGCGGCCGCGCCAGACCATGGCGAAACCGGCCCCGATCTTGGTGATCGGCATCAATTTCAGGCGCAGTTGCAGGAACAGGCCGGTGCCGAGAATGGCCACCAGCATCGGCGGCCCCCAGACGATGTCGTTGATCGCGGTGATGAATTGCGTCAGTGCTTCCATGTTTTTTCTCCGTTGGGCTGGGGGGTCAGACGGCAAGGCGGGCGACGACTTCGATCTCGACCAGGACGTCACGCGGCAGGCGCGCCACCTGCACGGTCGAGCGCGCCGGCTTGTGGCTGGCGAAGCGCCGCTCATACACCGTGTTGAGCTGCGCGAAATCGTTGAGATCCTGGACGAAGACGGTGCTCTTGACGACCTCGGCAAGCGATGCACCGGCCGCGGCCAGCACGGCAGTCAGGTTGTCGAAAACCTGTTCCGTCTGGCTGGCGATGTCGCTGCCGACCAGTTGGCCAGCCGCGTCGAGCGGAATCTGCCCCGAGGTGAATACCCAGCCGTCGGCGACGATGGCCTGGGCGTAGGGTCCGATGGCGGCGGGCGCCGCGGAAGTTGCGATGACGTGCATGAAATTGCCTCCTTTGTTATGGATAGAACTGCGTGTTGTCTTGCTCAGGCGTAACGGGCGACGCTCAGGTCGTCGACGCTGATCTCGGGTGCCTTGCCGCTGAGCATGTCGGCGACGACGCGGCCGGTGCCGGCGGCCATCGTCCACCCGAGGGTGCCGTGGCCGGTGCTCAGGGTCAGGTTGGCGTAGCGGGTCTTGCCGATGATCGGCGTGCCGTCCGGCGTCATCGGCCGCAGGCCGGTCCAGAACTCGGCCTTGGCGACATCGCCGCCCTGGGGAAAAAGGTCGCTGACGACAAACTCCAGGGTCTTGCGCCGGCCCTCGTCCAGTTGCAGGTCGAAACCGGAAAGCTGGGCCGTGCCACCAACGCGGATGCGGTCACCAAGACGGGTCACGGCAACCTTGTGCGTCTCGTCCATGATGGTGGATTCCGGCGCCATGTCCGGATCGGTGATCGGCACGGTGATCGAGAAACCCTTGACCGGATAGACCGGGATGTCGATGGCGAGCGGCTTCAGCAATTGCGTCGAATAGCTGCCGAGCGCCAGCACGTACTGGTCGGCGGTCAGCGTGCCGGCTTCGGTGCGGACGCCGGTGATCTGGCGACCGTCGTGCTCGATGCCGGCGATGGTGGTACCGAATTTGAACTTGACGCCCAGCGTCTCGGCCATCTTTGCCAGGTTCTGCGTGAACTTGAAGCAGTCGCCGGTCTCGTCGCCGGGCAGGCGCAGGGCGCCGACGAACTTGTCCTTGACCAGGGCCAGCGCCGGCTCGTAGTCGAGGTAACCGGCCCGATCCAGCACCTGGAAGGGGACACCGAATTCCTTGAGGATGTCGACATCCTTGCCGATACCGTCGAGCTGTTTCTGGGTGCGGAACAGCTGTAGCGTGCCCTGGCTGCGCTCGTCGTAGGCAATGCCGGTTTCGGCGCGCAACTGCTTCAGGCAGTCGCGGCTGTACTCGGCAATTCGCACCATGCGGCTCTTGTTGACCTGATAGGCCGCCTCCGTGCAATTGCGCAGCATGGCCAGGCCCCAGCGCCACATCGCCGGATCGAGCATGGGCTTGATGACCAGCGGGCTGTGGTGCATCAGCATCCACTTGATCGCCTTGAGCGGTACGCCGGGACCGGCCCAGGGCGCGGAATAACCGGGCGATACCTCGCCGGCATTGGCGTGGCTGGTTTCCAGGGCGGGCCCTGGTTGGCGATCGACCACCGTGACCTGATGCCCGGCCTTGGCCAGGTAATAGGCGATGGTGGTGCCGATGACGCCACTGCCGAGAACGAGAACATGCATCTGACTTCTCCTTGAAGGAACGGGTTGTTGCTGTCGATGAAGGCGGTATAGCGATTCCCGTGCCACCAAATAAAAGCCCATGAAAACAGTCACATAAATAATCACCCAGGAAAAACAGCCAGCAAATCGTAACGATTTCAATACACCAGCAGCAAAATATCCGTGGAAATTCAATTTTTCCCTCTATTTTTCATTTGCTTGCCATCGACGTATCGTTTTTAATACAGCGTAATCAAATCAATACACACCGCAAACATGCGCATCGATGTCTTCTTTACCGACCGTGTCGGCATCGCCCAGGAAGTCCTCGCCGAGCTGGCCCGACGCAGCCTCAACGTGACCGCTGTCGAGGTCGATCCACCGCATATCTTCATCGAGGCTCCGGCCCTCGATCAGCGCGGCCTCGCGGCCTTGCGCGACCAGCTGATGCAGGTCAGCGGCGTGCGCACCGTCGAACCGGTCGGCATGCTGCCTGGGGCACAGCGCCGCCTCTACCTTGACGCCCTGCTCGCCTCGCAACCCGACCCGATCTTCGCCGTCGATGAGGCCGGCCGTATCGTCGTCGCTAACAGCGCCGCCATCACCGCCAGCGGCCTGACAGAAGCCAGCCTGATCGGCAGCCCGATGCAGGAGCTGATCGGCAACCCGGAACTGCTGCGCCAACTGGTCGACGGCGGCTACCACCTGCCGGTCTGCGAAATCGTCATCAACCGTGAGCCCTACATGCTGGAAACCATGCCGCTGCACGAATCCGGCGATCGCGTCGCCGGCGCCGTGATGACCCTGCATGCGCCGAGCCGCATGGGCGAACGCATGAGTGCCCTGCAGAATTACGATGCCGGCGGCTTCGAGGCCATCCTCGGCAGCTCGCCGGAAATCGTGCAGCTCAAGCAGCGCGCGGCGCGCATGGCGATCGTCGATGCGCCGCTGCTGATTACCGGCGAAACCGGCACCGGCAAGGAACTCCTCGCCCACGCCTGCCATGCCGGCAGCAGCCGCCGCAGCCAGCCCTTCTTCGCGCTGAACTGTGCCGCCCTGCCGGAAAGCCTCGCCGAGAGCGAACTCTTCGGCTACGCCGCCGGCGCTTTCACCGGCGCCCTGCGCGGCGGCAAGCCCGGCCTGCTTGAACTGGCCGACGGCGGCACCGTCTTCCTCGACGAAATCGGCGAAATGTCGCCCTACCTCCAGGCCAAGCTGTTGCGCTTTCTCAACGACGGCAGTTTCCGCCGCGTCGGCGGCGACCGCGAATTGCGCATGAACGTGCGCATCATCAGCGCCACCCACCGGGCCCTGGAAAACATGGTCGGCAGCGGCCACTTCCGCCAGGATCTGCTGTTCCGTCTGAACGTGCTCAATCTGCATGTGCCACCGCTACGCGAACGTCCGGGTGACATCCTGCCGCTCGCCCAGTTCTTCCTCGGCCGCGCCTGCGCCCAGGCCTCGCGGACGCCGATGCGGCTGGCGCCGGCCGCCTGTGCCGCCATGCTGGCCAACCCCTGGATCGGCAATATCCGGCAATTGCAGAACGTGATATTCCGGGCGGTGACGATGACCGAAGGCAACATCATCAACGTCGGCGATCTCGAACTGGCGCAGGAAGCCACGCCAGCCCTGCCCGGCGAGAGCGGTGACGTTGCCAGCCTCGAACAGGCCGTCGCCGATTTTGAGAAAAACCTGCTGCAACGCCTGTACCGGGATTTTCCCTCCAGCCGCCGCCTGGCCCGCCGCCTCAACACCTCGCATTCAGCCATCGCCAATCGCCTGCGGCGCTACGGAATTTCCTGAGCAAAGGAAATTCCCTTTCCCGACGAAAACCTTCCTGTCGTTGGCGCAATACGTGACAATACCGGCCCGCGCCAATCCATCGAGGCGATCTGCCATGCCTATTGACGACCATCTCAATGCCGAACTCGGCGACATCGCCGCCGCCGGCCTGACCCGCCGCCGGCGCGTGCTGGCCTCGCCCTGCGGCCGCCTGGCTATCGTCGATGGGCGCGAACTGCTCAATTTCGCCAGCAACGACTATCTCGGTCTGGCCGGCAACCCGGAGATTGCCCGGGCGATGGCCGAGGGCGCGAGGCAATGGGGCGCCGGCAGCGGTGCCTCGCATCTGGTCAGCGGCCACCTCGCCCCGCACGAGCAACTGGAAACCGAGATCGCCGCCTTTACCGGTTTCGCCCGCGCCCTGACCTTTTCCACCGGCTACCTGGCCAACCTGGCAGTGACGCCGACGCTTGCCGGGCGCGGCGCTGCAGTGTTCGCCGACAAGCTGAACCACGCCTCGCTGATCGACGCCATGCAGCTGGCCAAGGCCAACGGTGCCGAGGTCCAGCGCTACCCGCACAACGACCTGGCGGCGCTGGAACGCCAGTTGGCGGCCAGTACCGCAGCCACCAAACTGATCGTCACCGACGCCGTGTTCAGCATGGACGGCGACCTGGCACCGCTGCCGCAACTGCTGCAACTGGCCGAGCGCTTCGACGCCTGGCTGGTCATCGACGATGCGCATGGCTTCGGCGTGCTCGGCAAACAAGGCCGTGGCAGCCTGGCCCATTTCGGCCTGCCGCCCTCGCCGCGCATTCTGCTCATGGGCACGCTGGGCAAGGCTGCCGGTGTCGGTGGCGCCTTCGTCGCCGGCTCGGCGACGGCCATCGAATACCTGTTGCAGAAAGGCCGCAGCTACATCTTCACCACCGCCGCGCCGCCGGCCATTGCCTGCGCCCTGAGCCGCAGCCTGCAGATCATCGCCGCCGGCGACGCGCTGCGCGCCGCGCTGTTTGCCAACATCGCCCGCCTGCGCGACGGCACCAGCGGCCTGCCGTGGCGTCTGCTGCCGTCGGCCACCGCCATCCAGCCGCTGATCGTCGGCGACAACACCGCCGCCGTCGCACTATCCACGGCCTTGTGGGAGCGCGGCCTGTGGGCGCCGGCAATCCGCCCGCCAACGGTGCCGGCCGGCACCGCCCGCCTGCGCCTGTCGCTCTCCGCCGCCCACACCGCCGCCGACATCGACCGGCTGCTCGCCGCCCTGAAGGAGCTCGCATGAATCCCCTGGTCATCCTCCCCGGCTGGGCCCTCGGCCGCGGCCCACTGCAAGCGACAGCCGAAGCCCTCGGCGGCAACATCATCGATCTGCCCGGTTACGGCGAGACGCCGGCCACAGCCGATTTCGACAGCGCCGTTGACGCCCTGGCCGAACGCCTGGCGCCGGGCACGACGCTGGCCGGCTGGTCACTCGGCGCCATGCTGGCGCTGGCCATCGCCGCCCACCATCCGGACAAGGTCGGCAAGCTGCTGCTGATCGCCGGCACGGTCTCCTTCGTCCAGCGCGACGGCTGGCCGGACGCCATGCCAACGGGCACCCTGGCCGAGTTCGCCGGCGCCATCGCCGCCGATGCCGCGGCCATGCTGCCGCGCTTCGTCGGCGGCTTCAATCGCGGTGACAGCCGGGCCCGTGAAGTGACCAGCGACATCCTCGCCCTCACCGCCCTGCCGCCGACCGAGGTGCTGCTCAAAGGCCTCGACTGGCTGCGCGACACCGATCTGCGTACCGATGCCGGGCGTGTTGCCGCCCCGACCCTGCTCGTCCAGGGCAGCGCCGACCCGCTGATGCCGCTCGCCGCCGGTACGGCGCTGGCCGCCATGATCCCCGGCGCCCGCCTGTGCGTCCTCGAGGACTGTGCGCATGCGCCCTTCCTCTCGCATCCGGCCGACTTCCTGGCCGCCGCCACCGCTTTCGTGCATGACTAGCGGCAAACCCGTTTCCACCGTCAGCCGGCCCACTCGATCCCGCATCCGCCAGGCCTTCGAGCGCGCCGCGCAAACCTACGACGACGCTGCCGACATGCAGCGGGAAATCTGCCATGTCCTGCTCGACTGCCTGGCCGCCGGCGGCCCGGTGCGGCGATTGCTCGATGCCGGCAGCGGTACCGGCTACGCCCTGCCACTGCTGGCCGAGCGCTTTCCCGCCGCCGACCGGCTGGCGCTCGACCTGTCGCCAGCGATGCTGGCCCGCACTCCCTGTTCCTGCCAGCCTCTGGTCGGCGATCTCGAACATCTGCCGCTGGCCACGGCCAGCCTCGATCTCTACTGGTCGAGCCTGGCCGTGCAATGGTGCGATCTGCCGCGGGTACTGGCCGAGGCCCGCCGCGTGCTGCGCCCGACCGGCCGCCTGGCCATCGCCAGCCTCGGCCCGGAGACCTTCGGCGAACTGCGTCAGGCCTTCGCCGGCGTCGACAACTACCGCCACACGCTGCCTTTCCACACCCCGGAGGAAGTCGGCCAGATGGCACGCGACAGCGGCTTTACCGATGTCGTCGTCGGCCGCCGCCGGCACCTCGCTCATTACCCCGACTTCCGCAGCCTGCTCAAGGCGGTCAAGGCGATTGGCGCCAATCAGCTGGGCGATGGCCGCCGGCGCAACCTGATGGGCCGCGCCACCTTCGCTGCCGCCGAAGCCGCCGCCGAACGCCAGCGCACGGCGGCCGGCCTGCCGCTGACCTACGATGTCCTGATCCTGGAGGCCCACGCATGAAGCAGGCGTATTTTCTGACCGGCACCGACACCGAGATCGGCAAGACTTTCGTCACCTGCGCCCTGCTCCACCGTGCCCGTCAACTCGGTCTCACCGCCGTTGGGCTGAAACCGGTGGCTGCCGGCACCGATGCCGCCGGGCGCAATGACGATGTCGAGGCCATCCGCGCCGCCAGCAGCCTGCAGTTGCCGGCGGCGATCGTCAATCCCTACTGTTTCACCGCCGCCATCGCCCCCCATCTGGCTGCTGCCGAGGAAGGGCGGAGCATCGCTTTCGCGCCGATTGTCAGCGCCTGCCGGCAGGCCGAACAAGCGGCGGATATCGTCATCGTCGAAGGTGTCGGTGGTTTTTGCGTGCCGCTCGGAGCGGCCGGCGACAGTGCCGATCTGGCCGTGGCACTGGGCCTGCCGGTGATTTTCGTCGTCGGCATGCGTCTGGGCTGCATCAACCACGCGCTACTCACGGTTGAAGCCATCACCGCGCGTGGCCTTACGCTGGCCGGCTGGGTGGCCAACCGCATCGATCCGGCGATGGCGCGTTTCGCGAGCAACCTGCAGACCCTGCAGGACCTGCTGCCGGCGCCACTGCTCGGTGTCGTGCCGCATGCGCCGGTCGGTGGTGTCGCCGGCGCTGCCGGCGCCCTGCATCTACCCGGGGATGCGCGCGGCGGCTAGCACTGCCGCCACTTCGCGCAACCGCGTTTCCAGCATCGCCGCCGCTGCGGCCAGGCCGTTCATGTCACCCGCCTTGGCCTGCTGCTCAACGACGTAGGCTGCCGCCGCACCGCTATCGTCGGAAAAGGTGGCCAGCAAACCCTTGATCGTATGGGCCTCGCGCCGGATTTCGGCCGCCTGGCCAGAAGCAATGGCCGCCGCCAGGCTGGCACAGTTGGCATCGACATCCTGCAGGTACATGTCGAGCATCATGGTGTAGATCTCCTCGTCGCCGCCGAGGCGCTCGAGGATATCCTGGCGATTGAGTACGAATGCGTCTGCCATCCTGTTCTCCCCTCTGCAATAAGCGTTCAAAGCATCGGGACTTCTTCGTCCTGGAAGCGCCGACGGATGTCGAGCACCGCGTCCCAGCCAGCGAGGAAGGCCTCGACGCAGAGTGGATCGAAATGCTTGCCGCGCCCCTCCTCGAGGAAACGGACCGCATCTTCCAGTGGCCAGGCTTTCTTGTACGGCCGCTCCGAAGTCAGTGCATCGAAAACATCGGCGACCGCGACAATCCGCCCGAACAGCGGGATGGCCTGGCCCTTCAGGCCGTGCGGATAGCCGCTGCCATCGTATTTCTCATGGTGCGAAATGGCAACTTCGGCACCAGCCTGCATGATTTCCGAGCGGCTGTCCTTGAGCAGTTCATGGCCGAGCCGGGCGTGTCCCTTCATCACCTCGAATTCCTCGAAGGTCAGCTTGCCGGGTTTGAGCAGGATGTAATCGGNNTCGGGAATGCCGATCTTGCCGACATCGTGCATCGGTGCCGCCTCAAGGATCAGCTTCTGCTTGCCGGCATCCAGATCGAGGCCGCGGGCGATGATCTGCGAGTAATGCGCCATGCGCTGGATATGGGCACCGGTTTCCGGATCGCGGAATTCGGCAGCGCGCGAGATGCGGAAGATCAGTTCGCGCTCGCGGTCGCGGATCTCGCTGGTGCGCTCGTCGACCAGATCCTCCAGATGGCGGGCGCGATCGGCAAGAAACTTCTGCCCCTGGCGCAGCATCAGCATGTTGCGGACGCGCGCCGAGAACTCGATGCGGTCCACCGGCTTGGTCAGGAAATCATTGGCGCCACCGAGCAGCGCTTCGTAGCGCACATCCTTCTGGTCGTTGGCGGTGATCATCAGGACCGGGATCTCGTTGCGCCCGTGCAGGGCGCGGAAGGCGCTGATGAAACGCAGTCCGTCCATGCCCGGCATCATGTAATCGACGATGACCAGATCAGGCACATTTTCGCGGCACCATTCCAGCGCCTTCAACGGTTCTTCATAAAGTACCGGCTGGCACTCGCCGAGTTTCAGCACCAGTGCCTTGATCAGCGCCAGGTTGATGTCGCTGTCGTCAATAATCAGCACGGTGTTCATGGGTTCTCGCAGTGATGGGTTGGTGCCTGGCCAAGTATATAATGCGGCGCCATGAAACTACTCTTCGACCTTTTCCCGGTCATCCTCTTCTTCATCGCCTTCAAGTATTCGGAAAAGCATCCGGAACTGGCCGTCGACTGGCTCTCCTCCCTGCCCGGCATGGCCGCCGTCAGCCTGACCCAGGCACCGATCCTGCTGGCCACCGTGGTGGTCATCGTCGCCTCGGTCATCCAGATCGCCTGGGTCTATTTCCGCCACGGCAAGGTGGACAAGATGCTGTGGATCAGCCTGGTGCTGGTCGTCGTCTTCGGCGGCATGACCCTCTTCTTCCAGAACGAAGCCTTCATCAAGTGGAAGCCGACGATCCTCTACTGGGTATTCGCCGGCAGCATGCTCTTCGCCTCGCAGTTCATGAAGAAGAATGCGATCAAGGTCATGCTCGGCGAGCAACTGACCCTGCCCGAAGCCGTCTGGGGCCGCCTGAACCTGGCCTGGATCGGTTTCTTCCTGGCCATGGGCGTGCTCAACCTGCTGGTCGCCTTCAATTTCTCCACCGATACCTGGGTCAATTTCAAACTCTTCGGCGGCATGGGCCTGATGCTGCTCTTCGTCCTCGCCCAGGGGATGTTCCTGTCGAAGTACGTCGAGGAAGACAAATAATGCTCTACGCCATCATCGGCGAGGACCGTGCCGGTTCGCTGGAATCCCGCCTGGCTACCCGCCCCGCCCATCTTGAACGCTTGCAGGCCCTGCTGGCTGAAGGCCGCCTGCTGCTCGCCGGTCCCTGCCCGGCGATCGACTCGCCCGACCCCGGCCCGGCCGGTTTCTCGGGCAGCATCATCATTGCCGAATTTCCCTCGCTGGCCGACGCCCGCGCCTGGGCCGACGCCGATCCCTATGTCGCTGCCGGCGTCTACGCCGGGGTCACCGTCAAGCCCTTCAAGAAGGCCCTGCCGGCCTGATGGACACCAACACCGGCGAATTGCTGGCGGCCAGCCTGGCCAGCCTGGAGCCGCTCTCCCTCGACATCGAGGATGAGTCGCACCGCCATGCTGGTCATGCCGGCGCTCGCGACGGCGGACACTTCAGGGTCGCCATCGTTGCCGCTGTTTTTTCCGGCAAGGGCACGCTCGCCCGCCACCGTCTCGTCTATGATGCGGCTGGTGACCTGATGCGCGGACGCATTCATGCCCTGAGCATCCACGCGCGCGCACCCGAAGAAGTATAATTTTTCGCCTCACCCCTCATTCGAAGGACATTACATGCACAAGAACTCCCGCCTGGCTGCCCTGCTCGTCGCCGGCGCCATCATTTCGGCCCCGGCCCTGGCCCAGAACAAGGCCTTCGTCACCGTCAACGGCCAGCCGATCCCGCAATCCGTTTACGACGCCTTCATCAGCGAGCAAAAAGCCCAGGGCGCCCAGGACGGTCCCGAACTGCAAAATGCCGTGCGTGAAGAACTGATCCGTCGCGAACTGCTCGCCCAGGAAGCCAAGAAGAAGGGCCTGGACAAGAAGGGCACGGTCCCCGGCCAGGTCGAACTGGCCAAGCAGGCGGTGCTGATCCGCGCCTACCTGACCGAACACGTGCGCGCCAACCCGATCACCGAAGACCGCCTGAAAGCTGAATACGAAGGCATCAAGGCCAACGTCGGCAGCACCGAGTACAAGGCCCGCCATGTCCTGGTGGAGAAGGAAGACGACGCCAAGGCAATCATCGCCAAGCTGGAAAAGGGCGAAAAGTTCTCCGAACTGGCCAAGCAGTCGAAGGATCCCGGCTCCCGCGACAACGGCGGCGAACTCGGCTGGAACCCGCCGGCCGCCTACGTCAAGCCGTTTGGCGAGGCACTGGTCAAGCTGAAGAAGGGTGAATACACCAAGACCCCGGTGAAAACCGATTTCGGCTACCACGTGATCCAGCTCGACGACTCGCGTCCGACCAGCCCGCCGCCGTACGAACAGGTCAAGCCGCAGCTGCAGCAGCGCGCTGGTCAGCAACAGATCGAACAGCTGGTCAAGGAATTGCGCGCCAAGGCCAAGATCAACTAATCGGCCAATGGCCGTGCCAGAATGACCACCAAACGGTGGACCGATGCCCGCCGCCAGGCGGGCATTTCTTTTGGGGGAAACATGGCGTGTTCAACAAGCTGAGAAAACTGTTCGGACTGTCGGCGCCGGCCGCTTCGCCACGGACGCCAGTCACCGCCGCCAGCGCCAGGCCGCCTACCGCCAGCGAGATAATGGCCGCCGCTGCCAGCGATGCTTTTCTCTGCCGGGAAGCCGTCTTTGACCGCGCCGGCCGCCTGGCTGGCCGTTTGTTCACCCTGCAGGGCGCGGCGCTGGCTGCCGATGAAGCCGGCGCCCCGCACCCATCGGCCGACAGCGAGCTGATTGCCACACTGCACGCCAGCTCCGAAGCCTGGAACGCCGCTCTGGCCTTCGTGCCACTCTGCTCGCCCAGCCTCTTCGACCGGACCCTCGATGTCATTCGCCCGCACAATCTGGTCCTTCTGGTGCACCTGGCGGCTGAGCCGACCGACAGTATCGACGCCCTGTGTACCCGCATCGAGACGCTGCGCCAGCGCGGTATCGCCATCGCCATCCTGCGCCAGCCGAAGCATGCGGCATTCAGCGAGGTGATCCGCCTCGCCGACTATGGCGCCATCGATGTCGCCGCTTCCGAACCCGGCTCGGTCCGGGACTTCTCCGCCGCCTTCCGGGCCGGCCCGCGCAGCCACCAGGCACGGCTGCTCGCCTGCCACATTGATACGCTGGATGAGCACCACCTCTGCCACCAGTGGCATTTCGACTACTTCCACGGCAGCTTCGCCATCAGCTCGCCGCGCCATGACGATGACGCTGCCACCGATCCGCACAAGGTGCAGTTGCTGAATATCCTGCGTCTGCTGCAGGGAGATGCCGAAACGGCGGAAATTGTCGAGGCGATGAAGCAGGATCCGCCGCTCGCCTTCCGCATCCTGCGTTACCTGAACTCACCGCTGCTCGGTTTCGACCATCGCATCGAATCGCTGTCCCAGGCGCTGACCATACTCGGCCAGCAGCGCCTGACCCGCTGGCTGTCGGTGCTGCTGTTTTCGGTCCGCGCCCCCAGTTTCGGCGACTGGCTGCTGGTCGAAAGCGCGCTCACCCGCGGCCGCCTGATGGAGCTGCTGGGTGCCCGGGTGCTGCCCGGAGAGCCGGCCGACGCGCTGTTCCTGACCGGCATCTTCTCCCGTCTCGACAAATTGCTGCGCCGGCCGCTGACTGAACTGGTCGACGAAGTCCCCCTCGCCGCCGAAGTGCGTAGTGCCCTGCTCGAACGCAGCGGCCCCTACGCCAGCCTGCTGAACCTGGCCGAAGCCGGTGAAGCCTTCGATTTCGCCGCCATGGAAAAAGCCGCCAAAGCACTGGGCCTCCCCGCCGACAGCGCCAACCACGCGCTGCTGGCAGCCACCGCCTGGGCCAGCGAAGTCTCCGAACACTGGGAGTGAGCAGCACCGCCCGCCGGCAAATTTGATGCAGGTGAATGCCGGGATGGCCGGCGCCGGCTAGAGTCGGGCCGCATGAGATGTCTCTGCCTGCCGCTCCTCCTGCTTGTATCGCCGCTGGCTCTTGCCAACCAGCCTTTGCAGCCGTGGATTGACCTGACAGCCAGCGGCAGCGTATTGAAACTGCCGCCCGGCACCTATCGCGGACCGGCCGTCATCGACAAGCCGATGATTCTGGATGGTGGCGGCCAGGTAGTGATCGACGCCGGCGGCAAGGGGACGGTGCTCACCGTCCGCGCCGACCGAGTCACCCTGCGCGGCCTGACCCTGCGCAACAGCGGCGAGTCGCACGATGCCCTCGACGGCGGCCTGATGGCCGAAGGGCGCAATTTACTGATCGAAAACAACGTCATCGAGGATGTCCTCTTCGGCATCTCGCTGCATCGCACCGATGACAGCATCGTCCGCGGCAACCGCATCCGCTCGCGCGCCGTCGACATCGCCGACCGCGGTGACGGGCTGCGCCTCTGGTACAGCACCGGCAACCGCATCGAGCACAACGACATCGCGCAGATCCGCGACATCACGGTGAGCAATGCGCCGCGCAACCGCTTCATCGGCAACAGCGTGCGCGACAGCCGGCGCGCCATCAATCTGCTGTTCGCCCATCGCACGCTGATTGACGGCAATCGTTTCGAGAACAACGCCACCGGCATCGTCGCCCTCAATTCGGACGGCCTGACCATCCGCGGCAACCGCATCACCCACGCCATGGACCCGTCCGGCGCCGGCGTCGCACTCAAGGAAACGGCGGCGGCTCTGGTCCAGAATAACGAGATCGTGCACTGCGCCTACGGCATCATGGCCGACTCGCCGATGCATCCGCTGAACCGCATCGTCTTCATCGACAACCTGATCGCCCACAACGTCACCGGCGTCTATTTCTACGGCGCCAAAGGTGGACATGTGGCGATCGGCAACGACTTCCGCAGCAACTTGTGGCCGGTGATGATCATCGGCGATGGCGATGCGCAGAACGATTTCTGGTGGGGCAACTACTGGGACATCTACGAGGGCTTCGACCGCGACGGCGACGGCTTCGGCGACCGGCCGCACGAGTTGTACGCCTACGCCGACCGCATCTGGATGGAGACGCCGGCAGCGCGCTTCTTCAGGAACTCGCCGGTGCTTGAACTGCTCGATTTTCTCGAACGCCTGGCGCCCTTCTCGGCGCCCTCGCTGATCCTGCGCGATCCGGCACCGCGCCTGCGACGGCTACCCTAGCCAGTCGCGCATGTCCTCGACCAGGTCGTCCACCGCCCCCAGCGACAGGCCGAACAGTTCGCAGGCATCGGTCGCCGCCTTGCCCCACTCCTGATAGCCATCGTCGCCCGCATGCAGGCGGATGATGTGCTCGGCCAGCACCGTCACGGCGATCACCTGGCGCGCCGTCGACGACAGCACTTCCGGCTTGTTGAGCACGGAATAGTCATGATGGTGCAGGATGGCCTCGGTAACGTCGGCCGACAGGCGCCAGCGCTTGGCCAGGAAATAGCCGACGACAGCGTGATTGGTCCCGAGGTGCTGGTCCTCGACCTCGATGAATTTGCGCATCTCGCAGCCATTGGCCTCGGCCAGCACCTCGCGGGCGTTGGGGAAGCGCTTCATCATCAGCGGAATACCGCAATCGTGGAAGAGGCCGAAGGTATAGGCGACATCGGGGCGGACGCAGCGCAGGCGACGGGCCAGTTCGGCCGACAGCCGCGCGGTCAGGGCCGAGGTCTCCCAGAAACGCTCCATCGGCACTTCCGGCTTGCCGGTAAGGGCAATCTTGAGTAGTTGCGAGACGACCAGATTGAACAATTGCCGGGTGCCGAGAATATTCAGCGCCTGCATGATCGAGCTGAACTTGTGGCCGGTCGAAAAGGCCGGCGAGTTGGCGACCTGCATCACGTGCCCGGACAGGGCGACATCCTTGGAAATGAGGCGGGCAATTTCCCGCTGGTCCGGTGCCTCCTTGGCCAGTTCGCGGTCGATGTCGATGAGGATCGCCGGGCACGGGGGAATATCGACACCATTCAACAGCTTTTCCAGCTGCTTTTCATCAATTACGGCATTCATCAGGCGGGCTCCGAAAGATATCCGGAAGGTTATAGGCTAACGCGAGCGGGGTGAATACCACTAAAGTTATAGTTGATAGGCGTCGCCGCTGCCCTGGAGGGTCATGTCGACCACCCGCTTGGTCAGGTGCGGGGCGAACAGTTCGATCAGGTCGTAATCGTGGCGGCGCAGATAGGTACCGCGACGCAGAGCCAGACGAGTGGTGTTCGATTCAAACAGATGACTGGCGTCGATGGCCACCAGGCCTGTGTCGCGCTGCGCGTCGAAGGCCAGCGCCGAGATGATGCCGAGGCCGAGACCGAGACTGACGTAGGTCTTGATCACGTCGGCATCGAGAGCGGTCAGCGCGACGTTCGGTGCGACGCCGATGCGCTCGAAGGCGCGGTTGATCCGCGAACGCCCGGTAAAGGCCGTGTCGTAGGTGATCAGCGGCCACTTGACCAGTTCTTGCAGCGTCAGCGGCTGCACCCGCAGCACCGGATGGCCGGCCGGGGCGATGACGCAGTGGCTCCACTGGCGCACCGGCAGCGTGATCAGTTGCGGATACTGGTCGAGCGCCTCGGTGGCGATGCCGATGTCGGCGTCACCGGCCAGCACCCATTCGGCGATCTGCGTCGGGCTGCCCTGATGCATTTCCAGCTTGACGCCGGGGTGGCGGGCGACAAAATCGCGAACCACGACCGGCAACGCGTAGCGCGCCTGGGTATGGGTCGCCGCCAGCACCAGGCGGCCACTGTCGCCAGCCGAGAAATCGGCACAGGCACGCTTGAGGTTTTCCGCCTCGCCGAGAATGCGCTCGGCGATCGCCAGCACCGTCCGCCCCGGCTCGGTGACGCCGGTGAAGCGCTTGCCGCTGCGCTCGAATATGGCCACCCCCAGCTCGTCCTCGAGCAGTTTGACCTGCTTGGAGATACCCGGCTGCGACGTAAACAGTGACTCCGCCGCCTCCGAGACATTGAGTCCCTGACGGCGGATTTCGACGATGTAGCGCAATTGCTGAAGTTTCATGTGTGAGGCAGTTGGTTAGTTGTCCGTTGCTAGTTATCAGCAAAAGCTAGTGACTGGTGACCAGCAACTAATAACTAAAAGCTATACCAATCTAACCCAATATTCTTTTTGATACAAATGACCGCTGCTACGATTCGCTCCATGGATTGTTGCCCTGCGTCCAGCTTTGCTGGCGGGCTGTTGATCGCTGCTAGAGGAAACCCCAATGTATAAATACGATGCCATCGACCGCCAACTGGTCAACGAACGCGTGGCCCAGTTCCGCGACCAGGTGCGCCGCTGGCAGGCCGGCGAGCTGACCAACGACGAATTCCGCCCGCTGCGCCTGCAGAACGGCCTGTACATCCAGCGCCACGCGCCGATGTTCCGCATCGCCGTGCCCTACGCCATGATGAATTCCGTGCAACTGCGCAAGCTGGCCAGTGTTGCCCGCAAATATGACCGCGGCTACGGCCATTTCACCACCCGCCACAACCTGCAGCTGAACTGGCCGAAGATCGAGGATGTGCCGGACATCCTGGCCGAACTGGCGGAAGTCGAGATGCATGCCATCCAGACCTCCGGCAACTGCCTGCGCAACATCACCACCGACCAGTTCGCCGGCGTCGCCGCCGACGAGATCATCGATCCGCGTCCGCTGGCCGAAATTCTCCGCCAGTGGACCACCTTCCACCCGGAATTTGCCTTCCTGCCGCGCAAGTTCAAGATCGCCATCTCCGGCACCGCGGAAGACCGCGCCGTCACCTGGTTCCACGACATCGGCCTGCAGCTGAAGCAGGAAAATGGCGAGACCGGCTTCACCGTCATCGTCGGCGGCGGCCTCGGCCGCACCCCGATCCGCGGCCAGGTGGTGCGCGAATTCCTGCCCTGGCAGCACATCCTGTCGTACTGCGAGGCCATCCTCCGCGTGTACAACCGCTTCGGCCGCCGCGACAACGCCTACAAGGCGCGCATCAAGATTCTCGTGCAGGCCCTCGGCGTCGAGGAATTCACCCGCCTGGTCGAAGCCGAGTGGGCATACGGCAAGGACGGCCCGGCGACCATCACCCAGGCCGAGTTCGACCGCGTTGCCGCCCATTTCACCGCCCCTGACTACGCTGGTGAAGCGGCCGACGACAACTACATCGCCGCCCGCCGCGATGCCGAAAAGGCCTTCGCCCGCTGGCTGGAGCGCAATACCCATGCGCACAAGGTGCCCGGTTACGCTGCTGTCACCCTGTCGCTGAAACAGCATGGCGTCGCCCCCGGCGACATCACGTCCGAGCAGATGGAAACCGTCGCCGATCTGGCCGACCGCTACAGCTTCGGCGAACTGCGCATCAGCCACGAGCAGAACGTTATCCTCGCCGACGTCCGCCAGGGCGATCTCTACGCCGTCTGGCAGGCAGCCCGCGACGCCGGCCTGGCGACGCCGAACATCGGCCTGCTGACCGGCATCATCTGCTGCCCGGGCGGCGATTTCTGCGATCTGGCCAACGCCAAGTCGATCCCCATCGCCAACGCCATCCAGCAACGTTTCGACGACCTCGACTATCTGTTCGACATCGGCGAGATCGATCTCAACATCTCCGGTTGCATGAATGCCTGCGGCCATCACCATGTCGGCCACATCGGCGTGCTCGGCGTGGACAAGAACAATGACGAGTTCTATCAAGTGACACTGGGCGGCCGCCAGGGCAACGACGCCAAGCTCGGCAAGGTGATCGGCCCGTCCTTCTCGGCCAGCGAAATGCCGGATGTGGTGGCCAAGATCATCGACGTCTATATTGAAAACCGCCAGGACGAAGAACGCTTCCTCGACACCTTCGATCGCATCGGCATCGACCCGTTCAAGAACCGCGTTTACGAAGGTCGTGCCCACGGCAAGGCCAAGGCAGCAGAAAAGGAGGCCGCATGATGGCGCAACTGATCAAGAACCGCACCGCCCAGACCGACACCTGGCTGACCCTGGAACTGGCTGAAGACGCGAGCCCGGAAACTGTCACCCTGCCAGCCGGCGATGTGATCTTCCCGCTCGCCGTCTGGCAGGCGCGCAAGGCCGAGATCATCTCCTGCCACAAGCGCATCGGCCTGTTGCTGCAGCCGGATGAGCGCGTCGAAGACATCGCCGCCGATCTCGACTACTTCATCGTCATCGCCATCAATTTCCCGAAATTCGTCGATGGCCGCGGCTATTCGACCGCTGCGCTATTGCGCCAGCGCTACCAGTACCAGGGTGAAGTGCGCGCCGTCGGCGAGGTGCTGCACGACCAGCTGTTCTACATGCAGCGCGTCGGCTTCGACAGCTATGTGCTGAAGGACGGTAAGGACGCGGTCTATGCACTGGCAGCCGGCTTCACCGCCTTCAGCGACGGCTACCAGGCTTCGACCAGCCAGCCGCAACCCTATTTCCGCCGCCGCGCCTGAACCCGCCATGACCCCGAACCTGCTCAACATCACCCCGGAACTGACCGCCAGCGTCGCCGCCAAGAGCGCTGCCGCCAAGGCCCTGCTCGGCGAAATCGCCGGCAACTGGTCGCCGGCCGCCTTCGCCAACAGCCTCGGCGCCGAGGACATGGTACTGACCGACCTGATCGTCAAGGCCAGGCTGCCGATCGAGATCTTCAGCCTGGACACCGGCCGCCTGCCGCTGGAAACCTACGACCTGATGGCCGAGGTGCAGAAGCACTACAAGCTCAAGCTGAAGGTCTACTTCCCGCAGGCCGAAGAAGTCGAAAGCTTCGTGCGCAACCACGGCATCAACGCCTTCTACGAATCGGTGACGCTGCGCAAGGCCTGCTGCTATGCGCGCAAGGTCGAACCGCTACGCCGCGCCCTGGCCGGCAAACGCGCCTGGATCACCGGCATGCGCGCCGAACAGGCGGCCACGCGCGGCAACCTGGCCGTGCGCGAGTACGACGAAGGCAACGGCCTGGAGAAGTTCAACCCGCTCGCCGACTGGAGCGACAAGGAAGTGTGGACCTACATCAAGCAGCACGCCGTGCCCTACAACGCGCTGCACGACAAGTTCTACCCGAGCATCGGCTGCGCCCCGTGCACCCGCGCCATCAGCCCCGGCGAAGACATCCGCTCGGGACGCTGGTGGTGGGAAAATGCCGACACTAAGGAATGTGGCCTTCATGTGAAGGCCACCTCGTAAGTCGGCATTTCGTCGCAGGCCAACTCGCGTAGCGATGTTAAGCCCCGCAGGGACGGCCGGAGACAAACACCGGAATCCAAGGAGTGCGGACTGCACGTGAAAGCGTGATCGGCGCAGGCTAACTTCGCGCCGCGCAGATCAAGCCCCGCAGGGGCGGCTGGAGACAAACTCCAGCCGCCCCTTTTCATTGATCCGCTAACTACTCCGCAAACCCGTAACCAATCCGCAGCGCTCCCCAGTGCCGGCCCTGCACCCAGATCGGTGCCGATACGTCCTTCATCAGTACCGTTTCGCCACCGCCGAGATCGCGCCGGTAGGTCTGCAGCAGGAAAGGTTCCTGATTGTGCGCGGCGCGTAGTCCGGTGCGATCCTTGAACATGCGCCGGTTGCGGCTAACCGCCGCATTACGTACGGGATCGGCCCCCTGGGGCTGGGAGAACTGGCGGTTGTGGGTCGGCAGAAAGCCATTGCGATCGACGGCCACACAGAAGCGGACCAGCGGCGACAGGCGCAGCACGGTTTCCTGCACGGCCGGCAACAGGCTGTCAGTCAGGGCAACGAATTCCGTCATGTGCTGCGGGGGATTACTCCCGGGAATCGGCCGATAGCGCTCGTCGAAAAGTTCGCTGACGGAAATCAGGTCTTCACCCAGGGCGTGTTCGAAACGCCGGGCGATTTCCGTTGCCGCGCGGATGGCCGCCCTGATGAACGGGCTGTCCTCGGTTTCGACGCCGCTGCCGGCGAAATGGGCGATCGCTTCCTCACTGGTTTCAAGCAGGCTGCCGGCCTCGTTGCGGATGTCGCCGATCAGCCGCAACGATCCGGCGAATTCGTCACCGAAGCTGCTCAGTGTCTCGACCGAGCGATCGCACAGCGCCAGGTTGGCGGCCGACTGCTCGGCGGTCTTGCGCATCAGGGCCTCGACCTCGCCGAAATTGCTCTCGAAGGAATCGATGGCAGCGGCGACCAACGAACGCGCATCGCCGCCCTTGCCATTGCTGCGTCCCTGCTCGAGCTCATGCTCCAGTTCGCGTACGCGTTCGCCAAGATGATCGACGACGGTGGCGATCTCACGGCTCGAATCGGCAACCATCTGCGCCAGATCCTTGACCGCCTGGGCGACGACGCCAAAGCCGCGGCCGGCATCACCGGCCCGTACCGCCTCGACGGAAGCGTTGAAGGCGACGATGCGCGTCTGAAAAGCAATTTTGTTGATCACCTGCGAAGCATCGGCCACCTGGCGCAAGGTGGTGGACACCTCGCTGATGGCATTTTCGACGCGGACCACGGAATCGGCCAGCCCGCCAGCGCGATCGAGCGCCGTGCGCACGGCGCCATGCGTCGCTTCAGCCTTGCCGACGCTCTGCCGGGCGCATTCGGCAATGCCGCGATTGCCGGAAATCATCGCCGTCAGCGAGCCGCGCATCTCGCCGAACACCTGATTGGCGCGATCGGTGAGAAGCCCCAGGTCATCGGCTGAGCCGGCAATGCGGGCGGCACTGCAGCCGATGCCGGCAAGGCGGTGGGCGGCGGCGGCAATCAGGCCGGACTGATCGGCAACGCCGGGCGACGGATCGGCCAGCGGCAAAGAGTCATGGGCAGGCAACTGCGACATGCAAGGGGTCTCCTCTAATCATTATTGTCAGCAGTGGCCCGTATCGCCGAGCCCTGCCGTGGTGCGCGACAGCATAGCCGAAGTCGGCGAAAACGTCGCCGCCGGAGGATCCGTGAGCACACCTGCCGACTCCTGCCCGCTTTTGCTGCAGCGCAATGTCGGTGATACCCTAGCCTGTCAAGAATTCCCTCGCCAAACCGCTGACCAGGTGCCTTGCACCGGCGTCATGAGCAGACATGGCCAACCGCCCTTCCCGGAAATCGCCACACGATGAAACACCTTTACCAGTATTTCTTCCGCGGTCTACTTGCCGCCCTGCCACTCGGCGTGACCATCTACCTGCTCTTCCTGTTCCTGAAGTGGACTGAGGGCTTCGCCATGTGGTGGCTGCGCCCCATTTTCGGCGATTTCCACCTGCCCGGTTTAGGGCTGATCATCGGCATCGGGGTCATCGTCCTGCTCGGCTTCCTGATTTCGCAGCCACTTGCCCGTCGCCTGCTCTCCTTCATCGAACTGCCGTTTACCAATCTGCCGGTGGTCAAGAGCATCTATTCATCGCTGAAGAGCTTCGCCGACTACTTCACGCCGAACAGTGACCATGTCACCCAGCAGGTGGTCATCCTGCGCATGCCCGACCATCAACTGGAAATTGTCGGGTTGGTCACGCGCCAGGACCTGTCCACGTTGCCGGAGGGCTTCCTGGAAGGCGACCGCGTCGCCGTCTACCTGCCGATGGGCTACATGATCGGCGGCTATACGGTCTTTGTTCCCCGCGCCTGGGTAACGCCGATCGACATGAGTGTCGAGGCCGTCATGCGCGCCTCGCTGTTCGCCTGGATGGGCAAGAATGGAGCGCCGCGCGACTGAACCGGACGGTCACGGGAAAAGCAGCCGGCGATTTCCCAGGCATCTTTGCTGCACCGCAACAATAATGGTAGTCTTGTGCCCATAACAGTGGCCGCCTCGGCCAATAGCGGAGCACAGCATGAGCGATATCGACCTCAAACGTTTTTTCCTGGAACAGGTTCCCCTGTTCGCCCACTTTCCCGCCGACAAGGTCGAGGAAATCGTCATCAAGTCGCGGCTTGCCACCTACGAAGGCAATGAAGCCATCCTCGAAACCGGTGACGAGGGCCATTGCATCGGCGTCATGATCAGCGGCCACGCCGAGATTTCGCTGACCGACAACACCGGCACCCGGGCTGTGATCAGCCAGCTTGAAGCCGGCGACGTCTTCGGCGTCATGTCGCTGCTCACCGGTGACCGCATCGTCGCCGACGTCATCGCCGGCAATCGCTGCTTCGTGCTGATGATTTCGCAGGAAGTGTTCAACGCCCACATCCTGACCAACCCCAAGGCCGTCGGCTACCTCTCCCGCCTGCTCGCCGACCGCACGCGCGCCATGAGCAGCGACCTGGCCGGCGCCCAGGCGCGCGCCCTGGTCCGCTCGGAAGACCCTTACGCGCTGTCGCTGACCAGCAATACGCCGGGCAAGATCGTCTCGCTCAACGTCGGCCTCAGCCAGATTCATTTCGGCATCTACGACACCGCCGAGAGTGGTGCCGACATCCACGGCATCATCGACAATGCCGACCAGCAGGTCGCCCGCATCACGGTCCGCGTCGGACCGCAGGTGCAGACCATGGAGCACGTGCCGTTCAAGCTCTCCGACCTGTTCAAGGTGATGGTCGAGGCGACCGCCCTGCTCGGCCCGGCCTTTACCTTCCATCCGGAGGACGTCACCGCCATCGGCCACCGTGTCGTCCACGGCGGCAACAAGTTCTCCAGCTCGGTCGTCATCACCCCGGCGGTGATCGCCGACATCGAGGAACTGGCAGTCTTCGCGCCGCTGCACAACCCGGTCAACGTCGCCGGCATCCGCGTGGCGCTGAAGCACTTCCCGAATGTGCCGCAGGTTGCCGTCTTCGACACCGCCTTCCACCAGACGCTGGCGCCTTACGCCTATCTCTACGGCCTGCCCTACGATCTGTACAAGCAGCACGGCATCCGCCGCTACGGCTTCCATGGCACCTCGCACCGCTACGTCTCGCTGAAGGCGGCCGAGGTCCTGAAGCGACCGCTCGGCGAACTGGAAATCATCTCCTGCCACCTCGGCATTGGCGCCTCCTTGTGCGCCATCGATCACGGCCGTTCGGTCGATACGACCATGGGCATGACCCCGGCTGACGGCCTGATCATGCCCAGCCGCTCGGGCAGCATCGATCCGGCAGTGATGATCCACCTGATGGAACAGCACGGCATGTCGGCCGAACAGTTGTCCACGCTGATCAATACCGAAAGCGGCCTCAAAGGCATTTCCGGCATCTCCAGCGACATCCGCGAGATCGAGGCGGCGGCCGCCGACGGCCATCACCGTGCCCTGCTCGCCCACAAGGCCTTCTGCTACCAGGTACGCAAGAACATCGGTGCCTACGTTGCCGCGATGGGCGGCATCGACGTCCTCGCCTTCACCGGCGACGTCGGCGAAAGCAGCGCCACGGTACGCAGCCTGGCCTGCCAGGGCCTGGAATTCATGGGCATCAAGCTCGACGAGGAGAAGAACCGCAATCTCGCCCAACTCGGTTCGCATGCGGTGATCTCGGCCGACGACTCGCCGGTCAAGATCCTGGTAGTCACCAACGACGACGAGCGCCTGGTCGCCTGGGAGGCGCTGCGCGCCATCGAGCGCAACCAGTTGCTGCTGGAAGCCCGCGCCGGCGAGACGCCGGCCATTCCGGTGGAAATCTCGGCGCACCACGTGCATCTGGCGCAGGCCGATGTTGAAGCCCTGTTCGGCCCCGGCCACCAGCTGACGCCGATGCACGAACTGTCACAACCGGGCCAATACGCCTGCGAGGAACAGGTGCATCTGGTCGGCCCCAAGGGGCGCATCGCCAAGGTCCGCGTGCTCGGCCCGACACGCAAGGAAACCCAGGTCGAAATCG
>DDWF01000044.1:0-26758 GCA_002345845.1 Betaproteobacteria bacterium UBA2293
CCGCGTGCGCATCTTCGTGACCAATCGGCTGCCGGAGCACACCACCATTCACTGGCATGGCCAGCGCCTGCCGAATGGTATGGATGGGGTGGGTGGCCTCAATCAGAAGCAGATTCCGGTCGGCAAGACCTTCGTCTACGAGTTCGTTGCACGACGCCCGGGTACCTTCATGTATCACCCGCATGCCGACGAGATGACTCAGATGGCGATGGGCATGATGGGTTTCTGGGTGACCCACCCGAAGAGCAAGCATCCGCTCATCGAGGAAGTCGACCGCGACTTCTGTTTCCTGCTGAACGCCTATGACATCGACCCCGGCAGTTACACGCCACAGGTCAATACCATGCTCGAATTCAATCTCTGGACCTGGAACAGCCGGGCATTTCCAGGCATCGATTCGCTAAATGTCCGCAAGGATGACAAAGTTCGCATCCGCATGGGCAACCTGACCATGACTAATCACCCGATGCATTTGCACGGGCACGAGTTTGTCGTCAGTGGCACCGATGGCGGCCCGACGCCAATCGCTTCCCGCTGGCCGGAGGTGACGACCGATGTCGCGGTCGGCCAGATGCGACAGATCGAATTCCTGGCCGATGAGGAAGGCGATTGGGCTTTCCATTGCCACAAGAGCCATCACACGATGAATGCCATGGGACACGATGTGCCGACGATGATCGGCGTCGATCACCGGGGCGTGGTCAAGCAGATCACCGATCTGATTCCCGACTACATGGTGATGGGCGAACGCGGCATGGCGGACATGGGCGCAATGGAAATGCCGATTCCCGACAACACGCTCCCCATGATGACCGGCCAAGGGCCCTATGGCGCTGTCGAAATGGGCGGTATGTTCTCGATGCTGAAAGTGCGACGCGATCAGAAGCCGGGGGATTATCGCGACCCTGGCTGGTACAAGCAGCCCTCCGGTACCCAGGCCTCCGAATGGACGGGGCCAGTCGCCGAGGCCCCGCGAGCGACAACTCACGGAGGAATGTCGATGCCGGCGAACGGGAAACCAGTGAACCAGGAACTGACCGTGCGCAAACCCGGCAAACATGCCGGCCACTAAGCCGAATTTACTTGAAGAGGTGCTCATCATGCGCAATCGTTGTGATCTTGCCTTGCTCGTCATACTGTCCATGCCCGGTTTTGCCGCCTACGGCGATGAAAAACCCACCGCCCAGACCACACGCCAAGTGGGCAAGCAACCCGGCCAACATGCCGCCGCACTCGGCAAACCGGCTTCGATCAGCGCGGCCACGCGGACGGTCGAATTCGACATGGACGACAGCATGCGTTTCAAGCCTGAACGCATCGAAGTCAGACAAGGAGCAACAATTCGCTTTGTCGTGCGCAACCATGGGCAAGTCAAACACGAATTCGTACTGGGTACGCCGGCGGAATTGAAGAAACACGCCGCACTGATGGCGCAGTTCCCGCAGATGGAGCACGACGACCCGAATGCGGTGTCGGTAGAACCGGGAAAGACCGCGGAATTCGCCTGGACGTTCGCGAAATCGGGGAGTTTCGATTTCGCCTGTCTCGTTCCGGGACATTTCGAAGCGGGGATGAAAGGCAAGATTAATGTGCGTCGGTAGTTCGCAAGATTACATAAATCGGATTCCATTCCGCTTTGGCTTCCCGGTCGGAAAGTCGCACGCCAAGTCGATATCGTCAGCCATGTTTGCCTCGATCATCCTGTGCCAGGAAAAGTTGATGCGTTCCCTGTACATGGCTTGCCGACTTTTCGCCGGGCATGATCGCTTGAGACAACCCGTCAAGAATGCCGCAGTGGGCAGCATCCCGCGCCTCACCGCAGCGCTCGCGTAGGTCTTTCAGTTGCCTTTCCAGTTCCTGGAGTTCTTGCATCCGTTGGGTGACGTGCCCAATGTGTCGGTCAAGGAGGCGATTCACATCCGCGCAGTTCTCCTGGGGTGACTCCTTGAAGTGTAGCAAGACCCGGATCTCATCCAACGTCATGTCCAGACTGCGACAACGCCGAATAAAGGACAGTCGCTGGACATGGGTTTCCCGATAGATGCGGTAGTTGCCTTCGCTGCGTGCCGGTACGGGTAGCAGCCCATCACGCTCGTAATAGCGGATCGTTTCCACATTCGTCCCGGCAAGGCGGGCCAGTTCGCCGATTTTCATCTTCGCCTCCTGACGATCAAACGGACCGAGACGGTTGGAGCATAATGATCGCCATACCGGCCAACGTGACCGCACTGCCGACAATATCCCATCGGGTCGGCACAACGCCATCGATCCGCCATAGCCAGATCAGGGCAATCGCCACGTAGACACCGCCGTAGGCGGCGTAGATTCGTCCGGCGGCACCTGGATGCAGGGTCAGCAGCCAGGCAAACAGCCCCAAGGAAACGGCGGCGGGGATCAACAGCCAAACTGAACGCTGCTGGGTCAGCACCAGCCACGGCAGATAGCAGCCGAGAATCTCGGCCAGCGCGGTTATGGCGAACAATCCCAGAACTTTGACAAACTCAAGCATTGCTTCGGCTCCGACTATTTTCTTTTATTGTAATCGCTTGACTCTGTAGTCACTCAAGGGTTTCTAATGCAGGAAACAAGGAGAACGCCATGAGTCTTGATCCCAGCCCGAAGCCCCTTCAGGAAGCCGCCCACAGCGGCTGTGCCGGCGGCTGTTCAGCCGCAGTGACTACCACCGTAGAAATCCCAGCCGCCGCCGATCTCGCTCAAAGCGATGGCGTGCCCGTTTTCGTGATTCCAACCATGGACTGCCCGAACGAGGAGAATGACATCCGTCGTGCGGTGGCCGGTATCGATGGCATCCGTTCCCTGCGTTTCCAACTGTCGGCCCGCACCGTTTCGATCGATGCGACGACGGATGCTCTCGATGCCGCCTTGGCCGCTATCCGCCAGGCGGGGTTTAGCCCCAAAGCGGTTTCGCCAGATCAGGCGGCAACGGAAAACGTTGGCGTCAGTGAGCTATGGCGAAGTGTTCTGGCGCTGGGGCTGGCCGTCGGTGCGGAAGCGCTGGATTTCTTCGCGCCCGACACATTGCCATTCAAGGGCTTCGGTATGGCATTAGCCGTTGTTGCCATCTGGCTGTCCGGCATTTCCACCTATAGCAAAGGCGTAGCGGCATTACGGCGCGGGCAGTTGAACATGAACGCGCTGATGGGTGTGGCCGTGACCGGTGCCTTCCTCATTGGACAGTGGCCCGAGGCGGCGATGGTCATGGCCTTGTATGCCATTGCCGAACTGATCGAAGCCCGTTCCGTGGATCGGGCGCGTAACGCCATCAAGGGCTTGCTCGACCTGACGCCGGAGACGGCGGAAGTTCGGCAGGCTGATGGGACGTGGCTGGAAGTACCGGCCGCAGTGGTAACGCTGGAGGCCAGTGTGCGGGTCAAACCCGGCGCCAGGATACCGCTCGATGGTCAGGTGACGGCAGGAACCAGTGCGGTCAATCAGGCGCCGGTCACTGGCGAAAGCATCCCGATTGACAAGGCGGCCGGCGACCCGGTATTCGCCGGCACGATCAACGAAACCGGCATCCTGGAGTTCCGTGTGACGGCCGCTGCCGACAACACCACACTGGCCCGCATCATCCACGCGGTCGAACAGGCGCAAGGGACGCAAGCGCCAACCCAACGCTTTGTGGATCGGTTTGCCGCAATCTACACCCCGACCGTGTTCGGCATCGCAGTTGCCGTGGCGGTTCTGACGCCCTGGCTCCTCGGCTGGACTTGGACGCAGGCGCTCTACAAGGCTCTGGTGCTGCTGGTCATCGCTTGCCCCTGCGCGCTGGTGCTTGCCACGCCGGTGACGGTTGTCAGCGGACTGGCGGCAGCGGCCCGACGCGGCATCCTGATCAAGGGCGGTGTCTATCTTGAGGAGGCCCGCAAACTGCGGGTAATTGCCCTCGACAAGACCGGCACCATTACCGAAGGCAAGCCCCGTCTGGTCGCCACAGAACTACTTCCCTCGACGGTCCCTGAATCACAAGTGCTTGCCTGGGCCGCCAGCCTGGCCGGGCACTCGGACCATCCTGTCTCAAAAGCGATTGCAACCGGTCTCAAGCTTCCGGAAAATGGCTTGACCGATTTCGTCGCCCTTGCCGGACGGGGCGTAGAAGCACGGGCTGACGGCCAACTGCTGATCCTCGGCAACCATCGTCTGATTGAGGAACGCGCTCTGTGTAGCGCCGAGATCGAGGCTCGCCTTCAGGTGCACGAGACGCAAGGCCGGACGGTCACCATGCTGGCGTCGGCACAGCAGGTGCTGGCGATTTTTGCGGTGGCGGACACCATTAAGGAAAGTTCGCGAGAGGCGGTGGCCGATCTGCACCGTCTCGGTGTCGTCTCGGTCATGCTGACCGGCGACAATGTGGCGACGGCCGCGAGCATCGCCAAGGAAGCCGGTATCGACGACGCCCGGGGCAATCTTCTCCCGGAGGACAAACTGGCGGCCATCGAAGATTTGCAGGCTCGCTATGGCCCGACCGCGATGACCGGCGACGGCATCAACGACGCACCGGCGCTGGCGCGTGCCGATATCGGCGTGGCGATGGGTGCGGCCGGTACGGATACGGCGATGGAAGCGGCCGACGTGGTGATCATGAACGACGACCTGCGGCGCATTCCAGAGACCATTCGCCTGTCCCGGCGCACCCATGCGGTCCTCTGGCAAAACATCGGGCTGGCCCTGGGGATCAAGGCGATCTTTCTCGGACTCGCCGTTTTCGGTAATGCGACCATGTGGATGGCGGTCTTCGCCGACATGGGCGCGAGTCTGCTGGTGGTGGGTAACGGCGTGCGACTACTGCGCAAATGATCCCGGATAAGCCCATGATGGACCGGTACCGCTGGCTGGGGTTGGCCATCGGTGTGGCCTTGGCGGACCAAGGGGCCAAGCATTGGATCGCGGGGACCTTCCCCTTGGGCGCAGGCGAAACGGTGTTACCGTTTTTCAATCTCGTCCACATCCTGAATAGCGGCGCAGCCTTCAGTTTTCTCGCGAATGCCGGCGGTTGGCAACGCTATGTCTTCATTGCCCTCGCCTTGGTCGTCTCGGTGGGGCTGACCGTCATGTTGCTCAAAGGCGTGGCGAACCGGTGGGAAGGGTGGGGGTATAGCCTGTTCCTCGGCGGTGCCGTCGGCAACCTGGTAGATCGCTTGGGCCGGGGAGCGGTCGTGGATTATCTGGACTTCCATGCCGGCGGCTGGCACTGGCCAGCCTTCAATCTCGCCGATACGGCGCTTTGTCTGAGCGCCTTTATTCTTCTTTTGGGAACCTTGCTGTCGTCAGCTCAAAGCAAGGCGCCCACTTAGCACGTGCACAGGAAATCTCGATGCAAATCCTGGCTATAAACCAAAACGAGGAACACAAATTGGCTCAACGATCCTTCTCCCTATTTGACCGTCGCACGTTGTCTGCCTTGATGCTCATGGGCCTGGTCCATTGCACTTCGGCAGCCGAGGAACCCTTGCCTCCTGATCAGGCGTTTCGGCTCAAGGCATCCCTGAAGGGTAGCGATACGGTGGTGGCTGAAATCATTCCTGCCAAGAAGCACTACCTCTACAAGAACAAGGTCCGCTTCGCCTTGAAGAACGCCAGCGGCGTCATGATTAAGGAGGTGAAGCTACCTTCCGGCGAGATGAAGAACGACCCCTATTTTGGGCTGATTGAAGTCTATAAATCGCCCGTCGTCGCGGAAATCGTTCTGGAACGCGCTCCCAAGTCTAAAGTCTTCACCCTTTATGCGTCTTATCAGGGGTGCAATGAGAAACTCGGCATCTGTTATCCGCCGATTGAGAAAACCGTTGACATGAAGTTCGATTGACGCCGGGTATCACATTTTTCCATTGCTAGCGTTTAGCCCATCTGCCATTTATTGAAAGGTTTTATTGTCATGTTGAAAAAGCTCATTGCCTGCCTGTTAGCGACCACCGCACTACAGGGTGCCCTTGCGGCACAACTGCCCGAAGTAACCGTCTATAAGGATCCTGATTGCGGCTGCTGCACCGAGTGGGTCAAGCACATGCAAGAGTCCGGTTTTCAGGTGAAGCAGGTCAATACCCGAGCCATGGACGTGGAACGGCAACGGTTTGGGGTACCCCCACATTTGGCTAGTTGCCATACCGCGAAAGTTGGCGGCTACACCGTGGAAGGTCATGTGCCCGCCTCCGCCGTCAAGAAAATGCTGGCCGAAAAGCCGTCGGTAGGAGGCCTGACCATTCCGGGCATGCCGGCCAATGCCCCAGGCATGGGGCCGCACATCGTGGGAACGCTCAAGGTATATACCTTGCCCAAAGCGGGTGAGTCGTCGCGCCTCTACTCGGTCGAATAGCGCCGATTCCCGAAAGTGCGGATGGGGGAATTTTGGCAATGCACCCATGTGAATGGCCGTATTCGCCGACATGGGTGCCAGTCTGCTGGTGGTGGGTAACGGCGTGCGCATCCTGCGGTGGACTTCCGGTAAAGACTTTCGCTGATACAATCCCGCCCATGCGCCGCTGGCTCTCTATCCTTCTTCTCGTATTTCTGCCGTTCCAGTTCTCCTGGGCGGCGGTGGCCGGCTATTGCCAGCACGAGACCGGAGCGGCAGCACAGCACTTCGGTCATCATGACCACCAGCATCAGGCCGCTGCCGATCAGGATGGCACGCCGGATGCCAAAACCTTGGGGGGCGGCATCGACGGCGATTGCGTCGCCTGTCATGCGAGTTGTGCCGCGGCGATTTTCAGCACGGCCTCCTTGCCGGCTTCAAGCAGCGCGTCCTTTGCGATTCCCTGGCTACCGGGAAATCTGACCGCGCCGCCTCTCGCTCACCCCGAACGCCCCAACTGGTCCGTCCTCGCCTAATCGGCGGGGTGGATAGCACTTTTCTGCGCTTCTCCCTTGCGGCTGTGGTGGACTGATCCGCCCTGACGCATTGCGACGCTTCCCGGTCGCACCTCGCCGATTCCCCGTGTGTCTTTTTATCACTGGAGAATTGGATGTCTCGAAGCAAATCGGTTTCACGAACTACCTTTTTACCGGCCCGCCTACTCGTGGCCGGGCTGTGCTCGCTCGCTGCGCTAGCGACCGGCGACTTATGGGCGCAATCGACGCCAGCCCCCGCTGGTGCCTTGATTACCCTGTCGCAAGCCTTTGAGGCTGCTTGGGCACGGCAACCCGAAGCGCAATCCCTCGATCTGCGGCGCGATGCTGCCGAAGCGCATCGGCAGGTTGCCGGCAGTTGGACGGCCCAACCACCTTCGCTGGATTTGTCTGGCAAGACCGACCAACTGAGCAAGAATCAAGGCAGCCGCGAATACGCGGTGGGCGTCGCCTTGCCGCTGTGGCTACCCGGCGAACGCTCTCGTCAGGGCGCCTTGGCCGACGCCGAATCCAAAGCCGTGGATAGCCGGGTGACGGCCGCGCAACTGCGCACTGCCGCCGCCGTGCGTGATGCCTGGTGGAACTGGCAGCGGGCACGTGGCGAACAGTCGCTGGCCCGCGAACGCATGGTCAGCGCGCAAAAACTGGCAGAAGATGTCCGTCGCCGAACCAAGGCCGGCGACCTGGCCCGCTCGGACCAGCATCAGGCCGATGGCGCGGCGGCAAGCGCCGAGGTTGCGCTGGCGGAAAGTGGCAGCCTGCTGGCTGCCAGCATTCAACATCTGCGCGCCTTGATCGGCAAGCTGCCGGATGAGACAGCAGCCGACGGACCGGAAACCCCGCCGGCGGTGCCTGCCGACTTCACCGCCCTGGATGCGACCCACCCGGCGGTCGTCGAACTGTTCGACCGGGCCGAAGTCGCTCGCCGCAGTACCGATCTGGCCAGCGTGCAGACCAGGAACAATCCCGAACTGTTGTTGGCCACTACCCGCGAGCGGGGCGCTTTCGGCGACGACTATCAGCAGACCGTCACGCTCGGCGTACGCATCCCGTTTGGTTCGGATAGCCGCAATCGCGCCAAGCTCGGGCTGGCCCGTGCCGAAGCCCTCGAAACCGAGGGGCTGCTTCGCCTCGAACGCGAGCGCCTGGCAGCCGACCTGGAAGCGGCGCGGGTGCGCGTCGAATCGGGTCGCACGCAACTGGCGGCCGCCGAGAAACGCGCCCAACTGGCGCGCGAGTCGCGGGGCTTTTTCGACAAGTCCTTCCGCCTGGGCGAAAGCGATCTGCCGACCCGCTTGCGTATCGAACTCGAAGCCGTCGAAGCCGAACGGCAAAACGCCCGCGCCCGGATTGAGCTGGCCGCTGCGATCTCCGCCCTGCGCCAGGCGCTGGGCCTGCTCCCCGAACAAAAATGAGGAACCCGAACATGAGAACAACAAACACGCTGGCCGCTGTGGGATGGGCCGCCTGGATCGCCCTGGCGGCCCCACTGGCCTGGGCCGGTGACGGGCACGACCATGGCGAGGCGCCAGCATCATCGGCCGGTCCCGCCTCGCCGCGTTTTGCGGCAACGTCCGAAACCTTTGAACTGGTCGGCGTCGTCAATGGCAAGCAACTGACGCTCTATCTCGACCGCTATGCCGACGGCAGCCCGGTCAAGGATGCCCAGCTCGAACTGGAACTGGGTGGCGTCAAAGTCCCCGTCGAACCGCATGCCGAGGGGGAGTTCGAGGCGACGCTGGCGCAGGAACTCAAACCGGGGGTCGTGTCGGTCGCGGCGACCGTCATCGCCGGCGAGGAAACCGACTTGCTGGCTGGCGAACTCGACGTCCACGAAGAGGCACATGACGAAACGACCGCCCACACCCATGGCTGGAAAGAATATGCCCTGTGGGCCGGTGCCGCCGGCGGGGCGCTGCTGCTCCTTGCCGCTCTATTGCGCCGCCTGCGCGCTTCCCGCAACCCGCGTTTCGGAGGTGCCGCATGAAGCCCCGTCTGTTATTTAGCGCCCTATGTCTTTCCTTCTTGTTTTCCTCAACCTTGGTGCTGGCCGGTGATGGCCATGACCACGGCGACGCCTCGCCCGCTGCCAGCGGCAATGGCCCCAAGCGCCAGCCGGACGGCAGCGTCTTCCTGCCCAAACCGGCGCAACGCCAGATCGGTGTTCGCACCCTGCTGGTTGAGCTAGGTGAACTGCCCCGCACCCATGAGCTGGCCGGCAAGGTGGTCATGGACCCGAATGCCGGCGGCAAAGTGCAGGCCATCGTCGCCGGCCGTGTCACGCCGGGGCCACGCGGTCTGCCATTGCCCGGTCAGCCGGTCAAGAAAGGCGAGGTGCTGGCTTACGTCACGCCGGAAGTCGGCGGCAACAGCCGCTCCCTGGCGGAAAGTCGCCTGCGCCGCCTGCGCGAACTGGCCGACACCGTGCCGCGCAAGGTCATCGAGGAAGCGGAAGCCGCCGTCGCCAACGAACAACTGGTGGCGCCGGTCAGCGGCGTTATCGCGTCGGCCAACGTCGTGTCCGGTCAGGTGCTCGAAGCCCGCGAAACCCTGTTCGAGATCGTCAATCCGGAACGCATGCTGATCGAGGCGCTGGCTTTCGATATGGCCATCGCCAGCGATGTCGCCGGGGCCTTTGTCGCCGTTGGTGAGCAGAAGCTGCCGCTGCGCCTGGTCGGCGTCGCCCGCAGCCTGCGTGAGCAAGCACTGCCGCTGACCTTCCGGGGTGAAGGCGGCGCTTTGGCGGCGTTGGCCGTCGGCCAGCCGGTTCGGGTCTTCGTGCAGACGCGCAGCACGGTGCCGGGCATCCGGGTGCCGGCAGCGGCGCTGATGAAGAACCCGGCTAACCAGAGCATCGTCTGGGTCAAGACGGCACCGGAACGCTTTGAGCCGCGCACGGTAAGCGTCGAGCCGCTGGACGGCACCCACGTGGCGGTGACCAGCGGTCTGAAAGCCGGGGATCGGGTTGCCGTCCGCGCTGCGACCCTGATCAACCAGGTCCGGTAAAGGGATGACGATGGAACCTATTCTCGACTCCACCCTGACCTGCCCGATTTGCGGACTATCAGAAAAACTGCACATGCCGACCGATGCCTGCTTGTTCTTCCATGAATGCTCAGGTTGCAAATCATTACTCCGACCCAAACCGGGTGACTGTTGCGTCTTTTGCAGTTATGGCAACGTGCCATGTCCGCCGATTCAGCAGCAATCGGATTGCTGCACACGACGGGAGCGCTAAATCATGTTCAAGTGGCTTCTCGATAACAGCCTTGCCAACCGTCTGCTGGTCATCATCGCCAGCCTGGTGCTGATGGCCTATGGGGCATTCACCCTCTCCCGCACGCCGGTGGACGTGTTTCCTGACCTCAACAAACCAACGGTCACCATCATGACCGAATCCGGTGGCATGGCCGCCGAGGAAGTGGAGCAACTGATCACCTTCCCGCTGGAAACGACCATGAACGGTCTGCCCGGTGTGGAAAGCGTGCGGTCGGTGTCCAGTGCCGGCCTCTCTTTCATTTATGTGACCTTCAACTGGAAAACAGAGATTTTTCGGGCCAGGCAGATG
This sequence comes from Betaproteobacteria bacterium UBA2293, assembly GCA_002345845.1. Next base: position 10,436 of record DDWF01000044.1, read on the forward strand.
GTGTCTGAACGTCTGTCCTCAATGGAGGAAGGGCTGCCAGCGGGCGTCACGCCGCGCATGGGGCCAATCAGTTCGATCATGGGCGAAATCATGCAGATCGCCATTCCCATCGACACGGCGAAGATTTCGCCGATGCAGGTGCGCGAATACGCCGACTGGGTGCTGCGTCCGCGTCTGATGGCAATTGCCGGCGTGGCGCAGGTCATTCCCATCGGCGGCGAGGTGCGGCAGTTCCAGGTGCAGCCGAACACGACCCGCATGGCGGAACTGGGCATCTCGCACGAGCAGTTGACCGGGGCGCTCAAGGGCTACTCGGCCAACACCTCCGGCGGCTTCCTTGAACTCAACGGGCGCGAATACCTGATTCGCCATCTCGGCCGCACGTCGCGTCTGGACGACCTGAAGAACCTGGCGCTGACGGCCCGCCACGGTCAACCCGTTTTATTGCGGCAAATCGCCGACGTGACCTTCGCACCGGCCATCAAGCGGGGCGATGCCGGTTTCGAGGGCAAACCGGCGGTGATTCTGGGCATCCAGAAGCAGCCGACGGCCGATACCATCCATCTGACCCGAAGTATCGAGGCCGCAGTGGAGGATCTGAAGAAATCGCTGCCGGCCGGCATGGAGGCGCCCAAGGTAACTTTCCGTCAGGCGAGTTTCATCGAGTCGTCGATCAGCACGCTGCAAGGCAAGCTGATCGGGGCATCGGTCTTCGTCGCAGTCATCCTGTTCTTCTTTCTGGGCACCTTGCGCCCGACGGTGATCGCCCTAACCGCTATCCCGGTGTCGATTTTCATGACGGCGCTGGTCTTCGACTATTTCGGTCTGTCGATCAACACCATGACGCTGGGTGGTCTGGCCATCGCCATTGGCGGGCTGGTCGATGACGCCGTGGTCGGCGTCGAGAACGTGCTGCGACGGCTGAAGGAAGACCGGGCCAAGCACCACGATCACCGGATGCATCCGATCGAGCTGGTCGCCCATGCGACGATGGAGGTGCGTTCGGCCATCCTCTACGCAACGATCATCATCGTGCTGGTCTTCCTGCCGCTCTTCGCGCTGCCCGGTATGGAAGGGCGCTTGTTCGTGCCGCTCGGTATCGCTTTCATCGTTTCGACGCTGGCCTCGCTGGTGGTGTCGGTGACGGTGACGCCGGTCCTGTCCTTCTACCTGCTGCCACGCATGAAGTCGCTCGATCATGGCGACACGAAACTGCTGGCCTGGCTGAAAGCCAGCTATGGCCGCAGTTTGCAGACGGTGCTCAACCACCCCAAAGCGGCGTTGGCGGCCGGTGCCGTCGCCATTTTGGTAGCAGCGGCAGCCGTGCCCTTTTTTCCCAAGACTTTCCTGCCACCCTTCAACGAGGGAACGTTGCTGATCGGCATGCGCCTCAACCCCGGCGTCACGCTGGCCGAGTCGTCGGCTCTGGCACAACAGGCCGAGGTACTGGTCAAGGCGGTGCCGGAAGTCGTGCACGTCGGGCGACGCAGCGGCCGGGCGGAACTGGATGAGCATGCGGAAGGCGTCCATGTCAGCGAACTGGATGTCGGCCTGAAGCCAGCATCCGAAATGACGCGCTCAATGGGCGAAATCTCGGCCGATATTCGCGCCCGCCTGATCAACCTGCCCGCGGCGATTGCCATCGGCCAGCCCATCTCGCACCGGATCGACCACATGCTGTCCGGCGTGCGTTCGCAGATCGCCATCAAGATTTTTGGCGATGACCTCGACACGCTGCGCGGTCAGGCCGATGCGCTGCGTGGCAGGCTGGCCGGTATTCCCGGCATCGCCGATCTGGAAATCGAGAAGCAGGTGCTGGCGCCGCAGATCAAGGTCAGCGTCAACTATGCGACGGCCGCGCAATACGGCGTGCCGACGCCACAGATTCTGGCGACCCTGCAAAGCCTGGTCGAAGGCGAAAAAGTAACGCAGGTGGTCGAGGGCGGCCGGCGCTTTGCGCTGGTCGTGCGCCTGCCCGAGTCGTCCCGCTCGTTGCAAGGGCTGGGGCAGATATTGCTGGAAACACCTGGCGGGCCGATTCCCTTGTCAAAAATCGCCACCATCGAGGATGGCGACGGGCCGAATCAGGTCAGCCGCGATGACGGCAAGCGGCGTATCGTGCTTTCAGCCAACGCGCAAGGTAGGGCGCTGTCCGAGATCGTCGAGGACATCCGCAAGGTGGTCGGCGACAGCAAACTGCCTGAAGGATACTTCATCACCCTGGGCGGACAGTTCCAGGCGCAGGAAGAGGCTTCGCGGCTGGTTGGCCTGCTCTCCATCGTCTCGCTGGTGCTGATGTTTGTGGTGCTGTTCAGTCGCTACAAGTCAGTTGTGTTATCGGCGATGATCATGGCCAACATTCCGCTGGCGCTGGTTGGCGCAGTGTTCGGCTTGTGGATTTCCGGGCAGCCGCTGTCGGTCGCCGCGCTGGTCGGTTTCATCACGCTGGCCGGCATCTCGGTGCGTAACGGCATCCTCAAAGTCAGCCACTACATCAACCTGATGCGCATGGAAGGCGAGAATTTCGACCACAAGATGGTCCTGCGCGGCTCGCTGGAACGTCTCGCGCCGGTCTTGATGACGGCGCTGGTCACCGCCTTTGCGCTGGCGCCATTGTTGTTCGAGGCCGAGCGACCGGGCACGGAAATCCTGCATCCGGTAGCGGTGGTCATTTTCTCGGGCCTGATCAGTTCAACCCTGCTCGATACCTTCCTAACGCCTGTCATGTTCTGGCTGTTTGGCCGCAATGATGTGGAACGTCTGATGGCCGACCGCGATGCCGGTGCGCTTTAATTATTTCTCAACGAAAGGAAAAACCATGAAACCGATTCATCTTTTCGCCGCTGTTACCCTCTCCATATCCGGCCTTGCCTTCGCCGCCGGTGGCCACGAGCATGGGCACGAACACAAACCGCTCCACGGTGGCGTCGTCAGCGAGGTCAAGGATATGGATTACGAACTGGTTGCCAAGCCGGATTTGATCCAGTTGCATTTGCGCGATCATGGCAAGCCGGTGGATGTCTCAAAATCCAACGCCAAACTGACCATTCTCGTCGGCACCGACAAACAGATAGTGGAGTTGAAACCGGCGGGCCAGCAACTGGAGGCCGCAGGCAGTTTCAAATTTGCCAACAGCAAGATTGTGGCCTTGGTATCCGTCCCCGGCAAAGCACCGGCAACCGTTCGCTTCGTGTTGAAGTAGAAGGGAGGTCGCATGTCTGCGATCACAAAAGTTCTCGCAACATGTTTTCTGGGCGTGACGCTTTCCGGTTGTGCTGGGCATACTCATCGACTGGTATCGGAGAACGACTCGCTATCCGTCACTGGCTCCTTTAGCCACGAAGGCACACAAGCGCCGGTCATGGTTTTGGAACTCGAAGGAGCGCGATATGAGGGGCGGGGATTTGTGATTCAGCATTCTCAAGACCTCACAAAATTACGTAAATTGTTTGGCCCAGGCAAACATTACGACCGAATTACCAGCGGCATGGACAGCGATCACATAAAGAATTCGGCTTCGCCGATACTACGCTCCCAAAGTGGGGAAACAATTCTATGCCTGCTGGCTTGGAGTTCAGGCCAAAGTCCAGCCGGGGTTTGCACGAAGTCTGATGGAAAGCAGATTGATGTTCGTTTCGACTGATTCTGGGTAAGCATGCTTCGGGAAGCATAAAAAACCAAAAAGGCGACAAGCCTATGGCTTTTCTTGCTTCCCAAATAGCGAATGTTCGTTGTGTGCCGTCTTGGTGTCATTTTGAGCTATACCCCAAACGGATATCAGGGTAGGCCGCTCAAAGAAGTCCAGATAGAGTCAAATATTCAATTTATTGGCACCTGCCACGACAGGGCATAGATTTTTAGCTGACCGAATTCGCTCGGGAAAGGAGTTTAACGGGTCAAAGTGTCGGCTATGTCCGGTTCGGGATATTTCGAAGCGAGGATGAAAGGCAAGATCACTGTGCACCGGTAGGGGTCGCAAGATTACACAAATGTAATTTATAGGTCAGCATCCCGTTGGGCAACGCTCCGTACCATCAGTGTCTATTGATCTGAACTCGGTGAACTTGCCCCAATGAATTGCTCTCCGCCAACGCCAAAATTGCGCGCCGGGACCGGCTTCCTGCTGGTGGCCTTGCTGGCCGCCCCATTTGGTTTCGCTCAGGCGGAAACCCTGCGCGATGTGTTTGAAAAAACATGGGCCAATTCCCCGCAGGGAAAAACGGTCGTGGCGAAACGCGAAGAAGCGAACGCCAGCCGAACCGTTGCTGAATCCTTGTTTCCCGGCACCCCTAGGATAGGCCTAGCACAGCGCACGGACCGCTGGAACGACAATCTCGGCAAAGAAGAAAGCGAAATCGGAATTTCCGTTCCTCTCTGGCTACCCGGTCAAAAATCAGCCCGGATAGCCGTTGCCGAGGCCGATAGCGACGAGAGTCAGCGTAGCATTTCCGCCACCCGGTTGGCCGTCGCTGGCGAATTGCGGACGGCCCTATGGACGCTCTATCTGGCGCAAAGTGAAGCGGCGGTTGCCGGTGAACGTCTGGATGCGGCGGCCAAACTGGAAGCTGATGTGGCCAGGCGGGTCAAGGTCGGTGAAATGGCCCGCTCCGATCTGCTTCTCGTCAAACAGGAAACGAGCAGCGCCCGGGCCGCCGCGGCCGAAGCGAACGCACGTGTGGTACGCAGCACGCAGCGCTACCGGGTCCTGACCGGCAGCGACCGCTTGCCGGACAATCCGCAAGAGTCGGTCATGGCGGCAGCCGCTGAAAATATTCATCCCCGCCTGGCGGCCGGGCAGGCCATTGCCGAGCGTGCCCGTGCCGGCATGAAACTGGCCCAAGAGTCGCGCCGCGATTCGCCCAGCATCGGCGTGCAATATCGACGGGAGCGCGATGCCTCCGGCGCCACTCCACGCGACAGCATCGGTTTCGCCATCACCATTCCCTTCGCTGGCGAGGTGCGTAATGCGCCGTTGGTTGCCAGCGCCAACACGGCGCTGATCCAGGCCGATGCCCAGTATCAGCGGTTACTGGCCGACGTCGAAGCCGAAGTGAGGGAGGCTGAGGCGCAACTCGATTCGGCCCGTATCGGTGCCGAACTGGCGGTCGAACGCGAGCAAGCCGCCGCCGAGCGGCTGACCCTGATGCGCCGTTCTTTCGAACTGGGTGAAACCGCGCTCGTCGAGTTGCTGCGCGCCCAGACCCAGGCGACCGAAGCCCGCATTGAATTGGGCCGCAGCCGCGCCCGCTTGTCGGCCGCTCAGGCCAATCTGAATCAAGCCCGAGGAATTACACCGTGATCGACAAGCCATTCATCCTGAGTTGGGCAGCCCTAAAAGCCTTTATTGCAGCCATCCTGCTGGCGCTGTCCATGCCGCTCCTCGCCCATGAAGGCCATGACCACGGAGCCCCCGCCAAGCCGGCCGATGTCAACTTGGCACCACGTTTCGAGCTGCGCAGCGAAGACCTTGAACTGGTCGGTGTGCTCGCTGGCAAGGACCTGATCATCTATCTCGACCGCGCCGCCGACAACGCACCCATTCCCGGGGCACAAATCGAAATCGAGGGACAGGGGATCAAAGGGATCGCCACCGAGATGGCGGGTGGGGTCTACCAATTATCGGCCTCCTCCCTGACGCAAGCTGGCAAATACCCGCTGACCATCACCGTCCAGGCGGGCGAAATTGTCGATCTGCTTTCCGCCAGCCTGGAAGTTGGCGAAGTAGCAGCCGCCTTGACTGAAGCCGGACACCCTGATCGCAACTGGTGGCTCTACGCCGGAACTCCGCTGTTGCTGCTGGCCGGGGGCCTGATCGTGCGTCGCCTGCGTCGCCAACCGCAACATGGAATTCACTCAGCATGACCGATATCAAGAATCTTACCCGCTACGCCCTGGCTCTGCTCGTGGGCAGCACCCTGGCTGTTCAGGTCTCCGCCCATGGCGGCGAGGACCATGGCGATGAACAAAAAGCCCCAGTTGCACCGGCACCGGTCGCTGCAGTCGACGCCCAAGGCCAGGTGACTTTCAACGAGCCGGCCTTGCGCTTGCCGGACGGCAGCGTCTTTGTCCCGAAATCGGCCCAACGGCAGTTGAGCCTGCGCACCCGGACCGCCCTCAAGGGGGAATTCCCCCGCACGGTCGAACTCAATGGCCGCATTGTCGCCGATCCGAATGCCGGCGGCCGGGTGCAGACTTTCCAGAGTGGGCGGATCGAGGCTGGCCCGAACGGGCTGGCCGTGCTTGGTCAACGGGTCAACAAAGGGCAAATTCTGGCCTGGCTGCAACCAGCTGCAACCGCCCTCGAACGCGGTACTCAACTGTCGGCCCTGGCCGAATTGGCTGCGCAGGAAAGCGTCCTCGAACGCCGCCTGGTGCGGCTCCAGCAACTGGAAGGCAGCGTCCCGCAGAAAGACATCGAACAGGCGGAGATCGAACTTGCCGCGTTCAAGAAGCGCAAGAGCGCTGTCGGCGGCAGCCTCGGCCGCGAGGCCCTGGTCGCACCGGTGAGCGGCGTGGTCAGTGCGGCTAACGTCGCGGTCGGCCAAGTGGTCGATGCGCAGGCGGTGGTTTTCGAGGTCGTCGATCCGCAGCGACTGGCGGTCGAGGCCATGGCCTACGACCCCGTATTGCTCGACGGACTGACCAAGGCCAGTGCCCCGATTGCCGGCGGCGTGCTCGACCTCGCCTTCGTCGGTTTGGGACGTACCTTGAAGGAACAGGCCATGCCGGTGCTGTTCCGGGTCGAAACGCCGAAAAATGGCGCCCTGCCCGCCGTCGCGGTCGGCCAAACCCTGAAGGTCCTGGCGCAAACCAAGGCCCGCCAAGCCGGTGTGGCGATTCCCGCCGCCGCCGTGGTGCGCAATGCGGCCAATGAATCGGTGGTCTGGGTGCATGAAAGCGCCGAGCGCTTCGTTTCCCGCAAAGTCAAGGCGGCGGCCCTGGACGGTCATTCGGCGGTCGTGACCGACGGCCTGAACGGCGGTGAACGCGTCGTCGTTCAGGGCGCTGCTTCCCTGGCGCAGATTCGCTAAGGGGACGCCGTGTTCGATTTCATCATCAATGCGAGCCTCAAGCAGCGCCTGATCGTGCTCGGCGTTTCGCTGCTGCTGGTCATTTATGGGGCGCTGACCGTGCGCCAGATGCCGGTGGACGTATTCCCCGACCTCAACAAACCCATGGTCACGCTGATGACCGAAGCCGGCGGTATGGCCCCGGAAGAGGTCGAGCAATTGATCACCTTCCCCGTCGAATCGGCGATGAATGGCATGCCGGGCGTGACGCGGGTGCGATCGGTGTCGGGCATCGGCCTGTCGGTGGTCTATGTCGAGTTCGAGTGGGGCAGTGAGATTTATCGCAACCGCCAGCAGATCGCTGAGCGACTCAACCTCGTACGGGAGCAGTTGCCGCAGGGGATCGTGCCGCAGATGGGGCCAATCTCTTCAATCATGGGCGAAATCCTGCTCATCGCTTTGCCGGCCGATCCGGACAAAGCCAGCCCGATGCAGGTGCGCGAATACGCCGACTGGGTTATGCGGCCGCGCCTACTGACCATCCCGGGCGTAGCCCAGGTCATCCCGATCGGCGGCCAGGTCAAGCAGTACCGCGTCGAACCCGACCCGGCTCGCATGCAGGCAGTCGGTGTCACACTGGCCGAACTGGAAGCGGCGCTGAAGAACTTCGGCGGCAACACGGCCGGCGGCTTCGTCGATGCCGGCGGCCGCGAATACCTGATCCGCAACATCGGCCGGACGACCCGGCTGGTCGATCTGCAGAACCAACCGGTGGCGACGCGCAACGGCCAGCCCATCCTGCTGCGCCAGGTGGCTTCCGTCACCTTTGCCCCCGGGGTCAAACGCGGCGATGCCAGTTTCAAGGGAAAACCTGCGGTCATTCTCTCGGTACAAAAGCAGCCGACGGCAGATTCGGTCGAGTTGACGCGGGCCGTCGAGCAGGCCCTGGCCGAGATGGGCAAGAGCCTGCCGCAAGGTGTCGACACGCCGCAGTTCCTGTTCAAGCAGGCCAATTTCATCGAAGCCTCGGTCAGCAACGTCGAGGAAGCGTTGCGTGACGGGGCGATCATGGTCGCCGTCATCCTCTTCCTGTTCCTGGCCAATTTCCGCACCACCTTCATTTCGCTGACCGCCATTCCGGTCTCACTGCTGGTCACAGCGCTGGTCTTCAGCTACTTCGGCCTGTCGATCAATACCATGACGCTGGGCGGCCTGGCCATCGCCATCGGCGAACTGGTCGACGATGCCGTGGTCGATGTCGAAAACGTCTTGCGCCGCCTGCGCGAAAACCGCAGCCTGCCCAACCCCCGGTCAGCGCTGGAAGTGATTGCCGCCGCCTCGAAGGAAGTCCGCTCCGGGGTCGTCTATGCGACCTTGATCGTCGTGCTGGTGTTCATTCCGCTGTTCGCCCTGCCGGGTATCGAGGGCCGGCTGTTCACGCCGCTTGGCGTCGCCTACATCGTCTCCATCCTGGCCAGCATGGCGGTAGCGATGACCATCACGCCGGTGCTGTGCTACTACCTGTTGCCGAAGATGAAGCATATCGACCACGGCGACAGCGCCCTGGTCCGGAAACTCAAAGCCTGGGACGAACGCCTGCTTAACTGGTCGTTCGACCGTGCCCGGGCGCTGCTGATCGGCGCCGTCGCCGTCGTGGTCATCGCGCTGGCCTCCATTCCCTTCTTTGCGAAGTCCTTCCTGCCGCCGTTCAACGAAGGCACGCTGACCGTCAATGTCGTGCTCAACCCCGGGTCATCGCTGGTCGAATCGAACCAGATCGGCACGCAAGCGGAAAACATCCTGCTCGCTGTGCCCGAAGTGACCGAGGTCGGCCGCCGTACCGGTCGCGCCGAACTGGACGAGCACGCCGAAGGCGTCCATTACTCCGAGATCGAGGTTGATTTGAAGGCTTCCGGGCGGGATCGGGAAGCGATCATTGCCGACATCCGGCAGCGTCTGGCCGTGCTGCCAGCCGTGGTCAATGTCGGGCAGCCGATTTCGCACCGCCTCGACCATTTGCTGTCCGGCGTCCGGGCGCAGATCGCCCTGAAGATTTTCGGCGACGATCTGGACACCCTGCGCGGCCTGGCCGGCGAGCTCAAGGAACGGCTGGCGAAGATTCCGGGCATCACCGATCTGCAGATCGAAAAGCAGGTGCTGATTCCGCAGTACAAGATCCATCTCGATTACGACGCCGCCGCCCGCTACGGCGTGGCTTCCGGCGAATTGCTGCAACGCCTGGAACAATTGCTGGCCGGCGAGCGGGTCGGTCAGGTCATCGAAGGCAATCGCCGTTTCGACCTGACCCTGCGCCTGCCGGAAGAAGCACGCGGCGAACGCGGTCTGGAAAACCTGCTGATCGAGACGTCGACCGGTCGCGTGCCGCTGTCGCAGCTCGCCCGCATCGAGGATGGCGAGGGGCCGAACCAGATCGGCCGGGAGAACACCCGGCGCCGCATTGTCATCTCGGCCAATACCGATGGTTCGGACATGAGCCGGATCATCGCCGACATCCGTGGCGAAATCGACAAAAAGCCCGTGCCGGAAGGCTATTTCACGCTGCTCGAAGGGCAGTTCCAGGCGCAGGAACAGGCGGCCAAGCTGATTGCGCTGCTCGCCATCGTCTCGCTGACCATGATCTACCTGGTGCTCTATAGCCGCTACCGTTCGGCGGTGCTGACCGCCATCATCATGGGCAACGTGCCGCTGGCCCTGGTCGGCTCGGTCATCGCGCTGTGGATCTCCGGCCAGCCGCTATCGGTCGCCGCCCTGGTCGGCTTCATCACGCTGACCGGCATCGCCACCCGCAACGGCATCCTGAAGATCAGCCACTACATCAACCTGTGCGCTTTCGAAGGCGAAGTGTTCGGGCGCCAGATGATCGTCCGCGGCTCGCTGGAGCGCCTGACCCCGGTGCTGATGACGGCACTGGTCGCCGCCTTCGCGCTGACCCCGCTAATGCTTTCCGCCGACGCGCCGGGGAAGGAGATCCTGCATCCGGTCGCCGTCGTGATTTTCGGCGGCCTGATCAGTTCGACCTTGCTCGACACGCTGCTGACCCCGGTCATGTTCTGGCTGTTCGGCGAAAAACCGCTGCAACGCCTGCTCGCTGAGAAGGCAGAAGAGTCTTTCTAACCCCACCCGATGAGGAAAAATCCGTGAAGCTCCCCCTGATTCCCAACCTGATTTTATCTGCTGCCTTGCTGTTCGCCGGCAACGGCGCTTTCGCCCACGACGATGCCACCCTCGACCAGATGAAGGCCCCCAATGGTGGCCAACTGCGCATGGCCGGGCCATATCACTTCGAACTGCTGGTCGACAAAACCAACAAGGAGGCCAAGGACAGTCCGGTCACGGTCTATCTCACCGACCATGGTGAGAAAAAAATCCCGGCGGCCGGCGTCAGCGGTACGGCAACGATTTTGGCCGGCAAGTCGAAAGTGACGGTGCCGCTGTCCCCGGCTGGCGACAACAAACTGAGCGGGGTCGGCAAGTATGTCTCCGATGGCCATATGAAGGTGGTTGTCTCCATCGTCTTCCCGGATAAAAAGACTGAGCAGGCCCGGTTTTCCCCGCTGGCAGCGGAGCATGCTGAAGAGCATAAGCATTGACCGGCAAAAGCCACGGTAAGTACCGTCCGTGAAAATTACAAAAATGTAATCAAGGAGTCAGTATTTTGTTGGTATTGCTTGGCCATACTGCCCTCAGTCAATTGAACGAGGAGTGATTTCCATGGCAAAGCCGATAACTGTTCTGCTGACGCTGTTTGCCCTTGGCGCAGCGGTAAACCTGCCGGCCAGCGCGGCAGATGCGGTCGACGTCTATAAGAGTCCCTATTGCGGATGCTGTGAAAAATGGGTCGAGCATCTGCAGCAGGCGGGATTCGCTGTGCGAACCCACGACGTCAATGACGTGCCGGCTGCTCGCCAGCGGCTTGGCATGCCTGAGCGCCTCGGTTCATGTCACACAGCCAAGGTCGCCGGCTATGTTGTCGAAGGACACGTCCCCGCCGCCGACATCCGGCGCCTGCTCAAGGAAAAGCCGAAGGCCATCGGCTTGGCCGTGCCTTCGATGCCGCCCGGATCTCCCGGCATGGAGAGCCCCAAGCCTGTTCCCTACAACACGCTGCTGGTCCAGGCCGGTGGTGTAACCACCGTATTTGCAAAACACTGACCCCTATTCCTCAACAGGAGAAAACCATGAAAGCACTCTTCACCTCAACCCTGATCGCCCTCGTCACCTTGGGTGCTGCGCCGGTTCAAGCGGCTGGCGATCATGCCGGCCACGGCATGGCAATGCAGGCAACTGCTTCCACAGAAATGCAGATGGTTGATGGCGTAGTCAAGAAAGTCGACAAATCGGCTGGCAAGGTCACGCTCTCCCATGGGCCGTTGTCCAATCTGAGTATGCCGGCGATGACCATGGTTTTCCGGGTCAAGGATGCGAGTTGGCTTGGTCAGATGAAGGCGGGCGACAAGATTCGCTTCATGGCTGACAATGTCAATGGCGCGGTAACCATTGTGCATTTCGAACCGGCCAAATAACAACGAGGGCGATGGCATTCCGGGTAAGCCACCCGGAGTGCTCATCGCTTTGTGAAGTCGCGTTTCACAGGGAGGTCGTATGCGACGATTCAGGCTTGCCCCCATTTTCGCCTTGCTAATGGCCATCGGCTTGGGTATGCCCGCACTGGCTCAGGAACCGGCTATCGGCGCTTCGGTCGACAGCCTGCTCGATTTCGCCAAGACGCGGAACCCCGAGTACGCGGCAATGCAGGCGGAAGCGGAGGCCTCCGGCCAACGCATTACATCGGCCGGGGCGCTGCCCGACCCCAAGTTCCGGGCAGAATTGCGGGACATTACCCGCATGGGCGAGCAGAACGCAACGCTGTCCCCAAGCCGCGTCGGCAGTACCAAATATCTGTTGATGCAGGATATTCCCTGGTTCGGCAAGCGCGACCTGAAGCGGGAAATTGCCGAGTTCGAGGCCGAAGGTGCCAAGGGGCGAGTTATGGGAACCTGGGCCGACATCGCCGGCCGGATCAAGGTCAACCATGCCCAGTTGTATTACCTCCACGGCAGTGAACGACTGACCCGCGAAATCCTCGACCTGATGATCCGTCTGGAAAAAATCGCCCAGGTCCGCTATGCCGGCGGCCTGGCCGCCCAGCAGGACGTCATTCGCGCCCAGGTCGAGCAGACCACGATGCGCAATGAATTGATCGCACTGGAAACCGAGCGCCATCACCTGCATGCCCGCCTGAACGCCTTGCTGGCCCGGCCGAGTCGGGCCCCGCTGGCTGAGCCGAGCCAGCTACGGACACTGCCGACACCGGCCAAACTCGACTATGTTGCCCTTGAAGAGCGCGTCCGCGCCAGGAATCCCCAGTTGTTCGCCGACGAGTCGCGGATCCGGGCAGCCGAAAAAAGCCGCGATCTGACCTACAAGAATCGCTATCCCGATGTCACACTCGGCGTCTCGCCCATCCAGTACCAGAACGAGGTCAAGGAATGGGAGTTGATGCTCGAAATGAACATCCCGCTGCAGCAGTCCTCGCGCCGGGCTCAGGAACGCGAATCCGAATCCATGCTGAACGCGGCCAGGGCGCGCAAGGAAGCGACCGCCAACCAGGTAGTCAGCGACCTCTCGGAAAGCCTGGCCGGCATTGAAGCCGCCCGCCAGACCGAAAATCTGCTGAGTAACAGCCTGCTGCCGCAAGCCGAACTGACCTTCCAGGCCGCCTTGGCCGGCTATGAAACTGGCAAGGTCGATTTCGCCACGCTGCTCGATGCCCAGCGGCAAATTCGCCAGGCCAGACAAAATCGGATCAAGGCTCAGGCCGAGGCGCAAATGCGTCTGGCCGAAATCGAACGACTTTTAGGGGAAGACTTATGAAACAGGGCGCAGGATTGACTCTTGGCGTGATCGCGGTCGCCGTTGCAGCCGGCGGCGGCTATTGGCTGGGCGGCAAAGGCGACGCGCCCCACGGTGAAACAGCAGCGCCGGTGGCAGCCACTTCCCCGGAGCCGGCCAAGAAAGAAAAGAAGCTGCTCTTTTACCGCAATCCGATGGGGCTGCCCGACACCTCGCCGACGCCCAAGAAAGACCCGATGGGTATGGACTACATCGCCGTCTATGAAGGCGAAACGGACGACGAACCAACGACCGCCAACCAAATCAAGATCAGTACCGAGAAGGTGCAGAAACTGGGCGTGCGGACCGAAGCTGCACAACTCCGCATTCTCGACAAGGTGGTCCGAGCATCCGGCCGGATCGAGCCGGACGAGCGCCGCATGTATGCGATTTCGCCCAAGTTCGAGGGCTATGTCGAGCGCCTGCATGTCAATGTGACCGGCCAGCCCGTTGGCAAAGGCCAGCCGCTGTTCGAGGTGTACAGTCCGGAGTTGGTCTCCGCCCAGCGTGAATATGCGATTGCCGCCCAGGGCGTCGAATCGCTGAAAGAGGCCGGCGGCCCGGCGCGGGACGGCATGAAGCAACTGGCCGATTCCAGCCTGCTGCGACTGAAAAACTGGGATATCTCGGAAGAACAGGTCAAGGCCCTCGCCAAATCCGGCGAGGCGAAGCGGACGATGACGTTCCGTTCGCCGGTAGCCGGCATCGTCACCGAGAAAAAAGCCGTCCAGGGCATGCGCTTCATGCCCGGCGAGGCGCTCTATCAGGTCGCGGACCTCTCCTCGGTGTGGGTCGTCGCCGACGTGTTCGAACAGGACATCGGCCTGGTCAAATCTGGCAGCAAGGCCAAGGTGACGATCAACGCCTATCCGGGCAAGACTTTCGACGGCACGATCAGTTATGTCTATCCGACCTTGAACGCCCAGACCCGTACCGTGCCGGTTCGCGTCGAACTGGCAAATCCGGGGCTGCTGCTCAAGCCGTCGATGTTCGCCCAGGTCGAACTGCCGGTGGGCGCCAAAGGCCAGGTGGTCACCGTGCCGACCTCCGCCGTCATCGACAGCGGTGCCCGCCAGATCGTACTGATCCAGCAAGGCGAAGGCCGCTTCGAGCCGCGCGATATCAAACTCGGGGCGCGCAGCGACAATCACGTCGAAGTGCTGGAGGGGGTCAAGGAAGGCGAACAGGTGGTGGTCGCCGCCAACTTCCTGATCGATGCCGAGAGCAACCTCAAGGCGGCGGTCGGCGGTTTCGGCCATGCCGCCCACGGAGCAGCCCCCAAAGAAGGGCAAGCGGCAGCACCCGGACAGCCAGCCGCCAAAGGCGCTAGCCACCAGGCCGAAGGCACGGTGGATGGCATCGACGCGGCAGCCGGCACGATCAGTCTCAATCACGGCCCGGTCGCCAGCCTCAAATGGCCGGCCATGACCATGGAGTTCAAGGCTGCCAACGCATCGCTGCTGCAAGGGCTGAAACCGGGGGCCAAAGTCGCCGTCGAGTTCGTTGAGCGACAGCCCGGCGAATGGGTGATCACGGCCGTCAAGCCTCTGCCGGCAACCCAGGGAGCCGGCACGCCGGCCGCCGCTGCCAACCCGCACGCCGGTCACTGACCGAGAGCCACGGAGAGTCGCCCCATGTTGGCCAACATCATCGAATGGTCGGGCCGGAACCGCTTCCTGGTCCTGCTCGCCACCCTGTTCATCACCATCGGCGGCATTTATGCCGTGTTGCGCACCCCGATCGACGCCTTGCCCGACCTGTCGGACGTCCAGGTCATCGTCTATACCGAGTATCCCGGCCAGGCACCGCAAGTCGTCGAAGACCAGGTCACCTATCCGCTGACCACGGCCATGCTGTCGGTGCCGAAATCGAAGGTGGTGCGCGGCTTTTCCTTCTTCGGCGCCTCCTTCGTGTACGTCATTTTTGAAGACGGTACTGACATCTACTGGGCCCGCTCGCGTGTGCTGGAATACCTGAATTTTGCCTCCAGCCGCATGCCAAAGGGTGTCACCCCCTCGCTCGGACCGGACGCCACCGGCGTCGGCTGGGTCTACCAGTACGCGCTGCTCGCCAAGGATAAGACACTGGCCGAACTGCGCACCATCCAGGACTGGTACGTCCGCTATCAGCTGACCAAGGCGCACGGCGTCGCCGAAGTGGCCTCGATCGGCGGCTTCGTTCAGACCTACCAGGTCACCGTCGACCCGGTGAAACTGCGTTCCTACGGCATTCCGCTGATGAAGGTAGCGCAGGTGATCCGCGACTCGAACCGCGATGTCGGTGGCCGTGTCGTCGAGATGGCCGAAACTGAGTACATGGTGCGCGGCAAGGGCTACCTGCGCGGCAAGAGCGACCTCGAAACGCTGGTCGTCAAAAGCGACAAGGGCACGCCAGTGCTGATCCGCGACATTGCTCGCGTCGAACTGACGCCGGACGAAAGGCGTGGCCTGACCGAGCTGAACGGTGAAGGCGAAGTCGTATCGGGCATTGCCATGGCGCGCTACGGTGCGAACGCGCTGGAAGTCATCCACAACCTGAAAGCCAAAATCGACGAAATCGGTGGCGGCTTGCCCGAGGGCGTCACGGTGCAGACGGTGTACGACCGTTCCGAACTAATTCACCGCGCCATCGACACGCTGAAGCGGACGCTGCTGGAAGAAGCGCTGATCGTCGCCCTGGTCTGCATCGTTTTCCTGATGCATGTGCGCAGCGCGCTGGTCGCCATCCTGATGCTGCCGGTCGGCGTGCTGATCGCCTTCATCGCCATGCGCTCGCTGGGCATGAACTCCAATCTGATGAGCCTGGGCGGTATCGCCATCGCCATCGGCGCGATGATCGACGCCGCCATCGTGATGATAGAGAACGCCCACAAACACCTGGAGCGTCTGCCCGAGGAGCACAGCAAAGCCGAGCGTGCCGACGCCATGCTCGCCGCCTGCAAGGAAGTCGGCCCGGCGCTGTTCTTCTCGCTGCTCATCATCACTGTTTCCTTCCTCCCGGTGTTCGCCCTGGAAGGCCAGGAGGGGCGGCTGTTCTCGCCGCTGGCCTTCACCAAGACCTTCTCGATGGCCGGCGCGGCGCTGCTTTCGGTGACGCTAGTGCCGGTCCTGATGATGCTATTCATCCGCGGCAAGGTCATGCCGGAAGCGAAGAATCCGGTGAATCGCTTCCTGATCTGGGTCTATCGGCCGATCATCGCCGGCGTCATGCGCTGGAAGAAAATGACCATCGTTGCTGCCGTCGTTGCCTTGGTGGCCTCGATCTACCCAGCCTCTCAACTCGGCTCGGAGTTCATGCCTACGCTCAACGAGGGTACGCTGCTCTACATGCCGGCATCGCTGCCCGGCATGTCGATCACCAAAGCCGCCGAGTTGATGCAGACGCAGAACAAGATCATCAA
>DDWF01000044.1:26795-26957 GCA_002345845.1 Betaproteobacteria bacterium UBA2293
TGTTCGAGACGGTGATCAACCTGAAGCCGGAATCCGAATGGCGCCCGGGCCTGACCACCGACAAGTTGATTGCCGAACTCGACAAGGCCCTGCAATTCCCCGGCGTCGCCAACGCCTGGACGATGCCGATCAAGGCCCGCATCGACATGCTGTCCACCGGCA
>DDWF01000091.1 GCA_002345845.1 Betaproteobacteria bacterium UBA2293
TTGCCGGCGCCTCGGCCTACGCCCTGCGCATCGACTGGGAACGCTTCGCAAAGATCGCCAAGGAAGTCGGCGCCATTTTCTGGGTCGACATGGCCCACTATGCCGGCCTGATCGCTGCCGGTTTCTACCCGAACCCGGTGCCCTTCGCCGATGTCGTCACCACGACCACCCACAAGACCCTGCGCGGCCCGCGCGGCGGCGTTGTGCTGATGAAGGCCGAGCACGAAAAGGCGATCAATTCCGCCATTTTCCCGGGCCTGCAGGGTGGTCCGCTGATGCATGTCATCGCCGCCAAGGCTGTCGCCTTCAAGGAAGCCGCTACGCCGGAGTTCAAGAATTACCAGGAGCAGGTGATCATGAACGCCCGCGTCATGGCCCGCGTGCTCGGTGAAGAGCGTGGCCTGCGCATCGTTTCCGGCCGCACCGAGAGCCATGTTTTCCTGGTCGACCTGCGTTCCAAGAACATCACCGGCAAGGAAGCCGAAGCCGCCTTGGGCCGCGCCCACATCACGGTCAACAAGAACGGCATCCCCAATGACCCGCAGAAGCCTTTCGTCACCTCCGGCATCCGCATCGGTTCGCCGGCGATGACGACGCGCGGCTTTACCGAGATCGAGGCGGAAACCATCGCCCACCTGATCGCCGATGTGCTCGACGCACCGAACGACGAGGCCGTGGCCGCCAAGGTCCGCGAAAAGGTCTCGGCGCTGTGCAAGCAGTTTCCGGTGTACGGAGCGTAAGGATTGAGGATTTAGGATCGAGCCGCTAGCAACAGCACTCGATCCTCGATCCTGATTCCTGGATCCTGACCATGAAATGTCCCTTCTGCGGTGCTGAAGATACGGCGGTAGCCGATACCCGTCTCAACGACGAGGGCGATACCGTCCGTCGCCGCCGCAAGTGCAATGCCTGTGACAAGCGCTTCACTACCTACGAGCGGGCCGAAATTCAGCTGCCGCAAGTGGTCAAGAAGAATGGCCTGCGTACCGAATTCAGCCGGGCCAAGCTGCGCGCCAGTCTGGAGCTGGCGCTGCGCAAGCGGCCGGTGAGTATCGAGGCGGTCGATGCCGCGGTAGTCGACATCGAGGAACGCCTGCTCTCGGCCGGCGAGCGCGAAGTCAGCACGCAGCAACTGGGCGAGTTGGTGATGCGTGAGCTGAAGAAGCTCGACAAGGTCGCCTACATCCGCTTCGCCTCGGTGTACCGCAACTTCGAAGACGTTGATGCCTTCTCCCGGGCGATCCGCGAAGTCTCGCCGCCACCCCGCAAGAAATGAGCTTTTCCGCCGACGACCATCGCTGGATGGCGCAGGCGCTGCAACTGGCCGAGCGCGGCCTGTGGACGACCAGCCCCAATCCGCGCGTCGGCTGCTTGCTGGTCAAGGACGGCATTGTTGTTGGCGAAGGCTGGCACGAGAAGGCCGGCGAGCCGCATGCCGAAGTCCATGCGCTGCGTGCGGCCGGGGACAGGGCGTTTGGCGCGACGGCCTATGTGACCCTGGAGCCGTGCAGCCATCACGGCCGCACACCACCCTGCGCCGAGGCGCTGATCGCTGCCGGCGTCAGCCGCGTCGTCGCTGCCATGGGCGATCCCAATCCGCTGGTCGCCGGCAAGGGCCTGTCGTTGTTGCAGGCGGCCGGCATCGAGACCGCTTGCTGGCTACTGGAAAACGAGGCGCGCGAACTGAACATCGGCTTCGTCGCGCGCATGACACGCGGCCGGCCCTGGCTGCGCCTGAAGGCGGCGGCCAGCCTGGATGGCAAGACGGCGCTCAATAACGGCGTCAGCCAGTGGATCACCGGCCCCGAGGCGCGGCGTGACGGCCAGCGCTGGCGGGCGCGGGCCTGCGCCGTGCTGACCGGTATCGGTACGGTGCGCGACGACGATCCGCAACTGAACGTGCGCGACTTCGCCACGTCGCGCCAGCCGCTGCGCGTCGTGGTTGACAGCCGGTTGGAAACGCCGTTGCACGCCCGCATCCTGCACGGTGGCCCGGTGCTGATCGCCGGTGCCGTCGCCGATGCGGCAAAGATGGCGGCCTTGCAGGCGGCCGGAGCGGAGGTGCTGATCCTGCCGAACGCCGCTGGCAAGGTCGAACTCGCCGATCTGCTGGCCGAACTGGGCCGTCGTGGCATCAACGAAGTGCACGCCGAGGCCGGCTTCAAGCTGAATGGTTCATTGCTGCGCGAAGGGTTGGTCGATGAACTGCTGCTCTACCTGGCCCCGTGCCTGATTGGTCACGCGGCCAGCGGCCTGTTCAACCTGCCCGAGCTGACTAGCCTGAGCGGCAAGCGCCTGCTGACGGTTCGCGATCTGCGGCAGATTGGCGAAGATATTCGCCTGATCGCCCGTTTCCGTTAGGTCCGCACACCACACAGGCCGGGTCCTGCTTGAAGCGGACGCTGCGCCATTCCATTTCCAGGGAGTCGAGCAGCAATAGCCGGCCGCTCAGGCTTTCGCCGATGCCGGCGGCCAGTTTCAGCGCCTCGGCCGCCTGCATGGTGCCGATAATGCCGGTCAGCGGCGCGAAGACGCCCATCACCGCACAGCGGACTTCCTCGATGTCTTCGCCTTCGGGAAACAGGCAGTGGTAGCACGGGGCATCGTCGCGGCGCAGGTCGTAGACGCTGATCTGGCCGTCGAAACGGATGGCGGCGCCGGAGACCAGCGGTTTGCGGTGATGGACGCAGGCGCGGTTGATGGCGTGGCGGGTGGCGAAATTGTCGGTGCAGTCGAGCACGAGATCGGCGGTGGCGACCAGATGATCCAGCGCCTCGCCGGATAGCCGCTGCTGCAGCGGGACGATGGTGATTTCCGGATTGATCGCGCGCAGCGCCTGGCTGCCCGATTCCGCCTTGGCCATGCCGACGCGCGCCTGGGTATGCAGGATCTGCCGCTGCAGGTTGGTGAAATCGACGCTGTCATCGTCGACCAGAGTAATCTTGCCGACGCCGGCCGAAGCCAGGTACAGCGCTGCCGGCGAACCGAGTCCACCGGCGCCGACCACCAGCGCATGCGTTGCCAGGATGCGCTCCTGGCCTTCGATGCCGAGCGCGTCGAGCAGGATGTGGCGGCTGTAGCGAAGGAGCTGCTCGTCAGTCATTTAGGATTGAGGATCAAGGAGTCAGGATCGAGTGGTTTTGCTAACAGCTCGATCCTCGATCCTGATAACTACTTGTATTCCCGCCACTCCGGCGGTGTGTCGTCATGGTCACCGTGCGGGTGGTGTTCCCAGGCCTTGACGTAGGCTTCCTGCTCGGAGCGCTTGAGCCGCTTTTCCGGTGCTTCCATGTTATGCAACTGGGTGTCCTCGACGTAGTAGATCAGGGCCCGGGTCAGCTTGGTCATCAGCGTGTTGTCGAGATGGTAGCCCTTGTCCACCAGATGCTCGTCAAGTTCGCGCAAGGTGTGCTGTCGTAGATCGTAAGCGACCCCGAGCGCCCGCTTTTCGTACTTGGCTTCGACTTCCAGTTCCTCCACACGCTGCAGGTCGTCCGCCGCCTCCGGCACTTGGCCGGGCGGGAACTTGGAGAACTGGATCTCGCGTTTCTTCTTCAGGTCCGAACTGTGCATCGTTCCTCCCCGCCGAATGGCTATTTCGGCTTCTGCATGATCTGCAAGCCCTTGAGCAGATTGAGCGCCTGCTGGAACTGATAGTCACTCGGGCTGGCATACTCGAGACGTTGCGGCATCTCGTCGGCTTCTTCCTTGTTGTTCTTGTCCTTGCCCGGCTTGTCCGTTGGCTTGGCTTCGCTGCGCGGAACTTCCTTCTCGCGGTCATTGCTCAGGTGGCGTTCGAGGTCGGCTTCGCGGATGCGGTTGGCGGCCGAGGAAGAACCATTGGCTGATTCTTCGACGACGATGTCGGGAACGATGCCCTTGGCCTGGATCGAGCGGCCGGCCGGGGTGTAGTAGCGAGCCGTGGTCAGCTTGATGGCTGAATTGCCTGGTAGCGGCAGCACGGATTGCACCGAGCCCTTGCCGAAAGTCTGGGTGCCCATGATCACCGCCCGCTTGTGGTCCTGCAGGGCGCCGGCGACGATTTCCGAGGCCGAGGCAGAGCCACTGTTGACCAGAACGACCATCGGCACGTCCTTGATTGCCGCCGGCAGTGTGCGCAGCGGATCTTCGCGCGTGCCGCGCAGATAATCGCGCGGCCGGGCGAGGAATTCCTGCTTGGCATCTTCGGTGCGACCATCAGTCGACACGACCTTGATGTCCGGCGGCAGGAAAGCAGCGGAAACGCCGATGGCGCCATTGAGCAAACCGCCCGGGTCATTGCGCAAGTCGAGGACGAGGCCATTCAGCTTGCCGTCCTTGTACAGGGTGCCAAGATGCCTGGCCAGATCGGCAACGGTGTTTTCCTGGAACTGGGTGACGCGAATCCAGCCATAACCCGGTTCAACCAGCTTGGACTTGACGCTCTGTACCTTGATCACTTCGCGGATCAGGGTGATTTCCAGCGGCTTGGCCTCGCCCTTGCGCAGGATGGTCAGCTTGATCGGGGTCTTCGGCTTGCCGCGCATCTTCTTGACTGCGTCCGACAGGGTCAGGCCCTTGACCGGCGTTTCGTCGAGCTTGAAGATCAGGTCGCCGGACTTGATGCCGGCGCGGTAGGCCGGGGTGTCCTCGATCGGCGAGACGACCTTGACCAGCCCGTCCTCCATGCCGACCTCGATGCCCAGGCCACCGAATTCACCCTGCGTGCCAACCTGCAGGTCCTTGAAGGCGTCGGCGTCAAGATAGGCCGAGTGCGGGTCAAGATTGGCCAGCATGCCGGCGATGGCATTGGTGATCATCTTCTTGTCTTCGACCGGCTCGACATAGCCCTGCTTGATGGCACTGTAGACCTCGGCGAAGGTACGCAATTCCTCGATGGGCAGGCCGGGAGCGGCTTCCTTGTCGGCGAGGGCGGGGAAGTTGAGGCTGATCATGGCGCCGGCCAGGAATCCACCCACTATCAAACTGACGGTTTTCGCTTTGCTCATTTCAGGCTTGCCCATTTCATCGGGTCGATCGGTTTTCCCTGGTGACGGAGCTCAAAGTATAAACCGGAATCCGGATTGCCTCCGCTGTTGCCGACGGTGGCTACCGTCTCGCCGCCTTTGACCGCCTGCCCGACCTGTTTGAGCAGCGAGTCGTTGTTGCCGTAGATCGACAGATAGGCATCGCCGTGATCGACGATCAGCAGGTTGCCGAAGCCGCGCATCCATTCGGCGAAGACCACTCGGCCGTTGGCGATGGCCTTGACTTCACCGCCGCTGGCGCTGCGGATGAACAGGCCGCGCCAGGTGCCGCCGCCTTCGCGCGGCGTGCCGAAGCGGCCGGCGACGCTACCGCGCACGGGCAGGCGCAGCTTGCCCTTCTGGCGGGCGAAGCTGCCATCGCTGGGGGCGGGTTCGTAGCGGTTTTCGGCTTCAGCTCTTCGTGGCGGAGGGGATTCGGGGCTGCGCTGAACGGGGCGTTCGGGGTCCTTCTGCGCCTGCTGGCGAGCCGCTTCTGCTGCCCTGGCGCGTGCGGCTTCGGCGCGGGCGGCTTGCGCGGCCTGGGCGGCAAGAATTTTCGAAAGGCGATCGATCAGCTGCGTCAGCCGCTTCTCGTCGCGCTGCAGGTTGCCGATCTCCTTGCGCTGGGCGTTCACCTTGCTCGACATCTCGGCATACAGCGCCTTGCGTTCGTCGCGTTGCTGCTTGAGTTCAGCAGCCCGTTGCTGCTGTTCGGCCTCCACTTGCGTCAGTTCGGCGCTACGTTCGCGGGCGTCGGCGGCCAGGGCCTTCTTTTTCGCCAGTGTCTGGCTGATTTCGCTCATCAGCTCCGCCCGGCTGTGGGCGATGGCCGACAAGTAATGGAGGTCCCGCGCCATCTGGTTGGGGTCGTCACCATTGAGCAGCATCTGCAGTGAATCGGGCGTGCTGCGCAGGTGCTGCTTGTAGAGCAGGCGCTCCAATTGCGCTTGCTGCTGGTTCAGGGTGCTGCCCAGTTCGCTGGACTGTTGTTCCAGGGATTGCAGGTTGCGTTGCAATTTGCTGCGTTGTTCGGCGAGTTCATGCAGTTCGCGCTGCAGGCGGGAGATCTGGCGTTCCGATTCGCGCAGGCGGACGGCGGCATCGGCACGATTTTCCTCGCTCGCGTTCAGTTCCTTGCGCAGGGTTTCTATACGACCGCGAAGTTCGCCGAGGTCGGCCTGACGCTCGGCGATTTCCGGTGCCGAGGCGGTTGATGTTCGCTTCTGCGCCATGGCAGCTGGCAGGCAAAGGAAAACGGCGGCCACGAGTGCCGCCGTCCTGAGCATTCCGCCCTTGCGTCGCGCATCCTGAACCGGCCCGGGCGACGGCGTGGGATGGCGTCCGGAGAGGTGCCTTTTTCGGCTGGACATGGCGGATTTGATGGCGATTAAGGTCGGCGAACGGGAAGCCCTTATTTTATAATGATCCATTCACCGATAACGAGGTTTGTCTTGGAAACCCCTTCCTTCAACCTGATCGAAAAGCAGGAACATATCGAGATGGCAGCGCGTGCGCTGAAGTCCATCGCCCATCCCCTGCGTCTCAAGGTACTTTGCGTGCTGGGCGACCAGGAGGCATGCGTGCAGGAGATTGTCGAGGCCGTTGGCACCTCGCAGAGCAACATTTCCCAGCACCTGGCAATCCTGCGCGAGAAAGGCGTGCTGGTCACGCGCAAGGACGCCAACCGCGTTTACTATCGCGTTGGCGATCAGCGGACCTTGCAGCTTGTCGGTATGATGCGCGAAGTTTTTTGTGGCGAGGAGCCCCGCTAAATGCCGATGGAATTTATCAACCAGAATATCCTGCTCGTTGGAATCGTCGTGGTCAGCGGCCTTGGCCTGCTCTGGCCGCTGATTTTCCGGGCGGCAGGTAATGCCCTTGGCCCGGTCGAGGCAACGCAGCTGATCAACCGCGAGGATGCCATCATCCTTGATGTGCGCGAAAGCGACGAATTTGCCGCCGGCCACTTGCCCGAGGCGCGCAACATTCCGGCCAGCAAGCTGGCGGACCGCATTGGCGAGCTGGAAAAATTCAAGGACAAGCCGCTGCTGGTTTGTTGCGCAGCGGGTATTCGTTCCAACAAGGCCTGCGCCGAATTGAAGAAGAACGGCTTCGCCAGGATCCATTCCCTGGCCGGCGGCGTCGACGCCTGGCTGGCTGCCGGCTATCCGGTCAAAAAGGGGGCGCGTAGCAAATGAGCGTCCCGGTCCTGATGTACACCACGGCGGTTTGCCCCTATTGCGTGCGTGCCAAGCAGTTGCTCAAGGAGCGTGGCGTCGAGGTGATCGAAGAAATTCGCGTCGATCTGGAC
Organism: Betaproteobacteria bacterium UBA2293; assembly: GCA_002345845.1. Next base: position 7,318 of record DDWF01000091.1, read on the forward strand.
ATGGACCGTCGTGACGAGATGATGCAGCGGACCGGTCGGCGTACCGTGCCGCAGATTTATATCGGCGACACCCACGTCGGCGGCTGTGACGAACTCTATGCGCTTGATAAGGCGGGCGGCCTGAAGCCGCTGCTGGAAACAGGCCATTCCTGACCTTTCATCCCTTTCTCGAAAGAAGAATATGGAACAGAACGAACAACCCGTCTTTGGCATCGAAAAACTCTACGTCAAGGATCTCTCGCTGGAAGTGCCCAACGCACCGGAGGTTTTTCTCGAGCGCGAAGCCCCGCAGATCCAGATTCAACTCAATTCCGGCGGCCGTCCGGTTGGTGACAACGTGTACGAGGTGGTGCTGACGGTGACGGTGACCGCTTCCATCGGCGAAAAGACCGTTTTCCTGGTCGAGGTTGGCCAGGCTGGTGTGTTCCGCATCCAGAACGTGCCGCAGGAACAGATGGAGCCGCTGATCGCGGTAGCCTGTCCGAACATCCTCTTCCCCTACGCCCGGGAAGTGGTGTCCGATGCCGTGACGCGTGCCGGCTTCCAGCCCATCGTTCTGCAACCGGTCAATTTCGAGGCCATGTACCTGCAGCGTTTGCAAGAGCAGGAGCTGGCCCAGGCGCCGACCGAGGTTCCCATCCAGTAAGGAAGACACATGTTGCGCCGGACACTTCTCGCCTTGAGCCTGGCCGGCGCCGCCGGTCTGACGGCCGCCAGCGACTACCGCGTCGTCGATGTGCCGGTAGCCATCCTCTATGATGCGCCGTCACAGAAAGGACAGAAGCTCTATCTGATCCGGGCACAAACACCGGTTGAGGTTGTCGTCCGTCTTGAAGGCTGGCTCAAGGTGCGGGATGCCGAAGGCTCCCTGGCCTGGATCGAGTCAGCCAACCTGGCGGAAAAGCGCAACTTGGTGGTGATCGCGCCGAAGGCCGAAATTCGCCAAGCCGACAATCCTGAGGCACCGGTTGTTGCCGAACTCGACAAGTGGGTGGCCGTCGAACTACTGGCCCCAGCAGCGCCGGGCTGGGCGCGGGTCAGGCATCGCGACGGGGCAACCGGTTTCGTCAGCATCACGCAGGTCTGGGGGCTATGAGACTGACGTTGCTTGGGGCCGGTGCCTGGGGCACCGCGCTGGCTATTGCCTTTGCCGGCAAGCATCAGGTCACCCTCTGGTCGCGCGAGGCCGATGTGGCCGCCGAACTGCGCGATTCGCGTGAGAACCGGCGGTTTTTCCCGGGTTATCGCTTGCCCGATGGGGTGGATGTCACGACCGATTTTGCGGCAGCGGTGAGTGGCGCCGAACTGCTCATCGTTGCTACGCCGATCGCCGGTCTGCGGCCGACAGTCGAGAATCTGCGGGCATTGGGAGTCTGCTTGCCATTGCTCTGGGTGTGCAAGGGATTCGAGGCTGGCAGCGGCAAGTTGCCGCATCAGGTCGTTGGCGAAGTGTTAGGTCCTGACGCCGTTTTCGGGGCCCTCTCCGGCCCCAGTTTTGCCGAGGAAGTCGCTGCCGGACAGCCGACAGCCATCGCTCTGGCGGCCAACGACCCGGCTTTTGCCCGCGAGGCCGCCCGCCAGCTGCATGCAGCTCGCTTGCGCATCTATGCCAATGACGATCTGGTCGGGGTCGAGGTTGGCGGAGCCGTCAAGAATGTTCTGGCCATCGCAACCGGTGTTTGCGACGGTCTCGGTCTCGGGCTGAATTCGCGGGCTGCGCTGATGACTCGTGGCCTGGCCGAAATCGCCCGCCTCGGTGTGGCACTGGGGGCGCAGCGCGAAACCTTCATGGGGCTCGCCGGTATGGGCGATCTGATCCTGACCTGTACCGGCGATCTGTCGCGTAACCGACGCGTTGGACTGGCGCTGGCCGAGAACAAGTCGCTGTCACAAGTCCTCGAAGAGCTGGGGCACGTCGCCGAAGGTGTTTACACGGCGCGCGAGGTGGATCGCCTGGCCAGCCAGTTCGCTGTCGATATGCCGATCAGTGCGGCCGTTGCGGCAGTCCTTGATGGTCGCCTCAGCGCCGTCCAGGCAGTGGACCAGTTGATGGCCCGCGATCCCAGGGAAGAAGTGGCTTAAACGCCAGCTTCTTCTGCCGGCCGTGGTGAAGGCTGGGTAGCGCCGGCGAAACCGTTTTGCCGCCAGGCCTCGAAAACGGTAACGGCGACGGCATTCGACAGGTTCAGGCTGCGTTGGCCGGCCTGCATGGGCAGGCGTAGTCGCTGCTGTAGCGGAAACTCCGCGATCACCGCGGGGGGCAGACCGCTGGTTTCCCGACCAAAGACAAAAACATCATCATTGCGCAGGACGCTGGTGAATGGACTGGCTTCGCCGCGCGTAGTCATCGCCAGGAGGCGACGGCCGGCCAGGGCTGCCTTGCAGGCATCCCAGTCGGCGTGGTGTACGACACGGGCGTACTCGTGGTAATCGAGTCCGGCCCGCCGCAACCCCTTGTCGGTGATGACGAAACCCAGGGGTTCGACGAGGTGCAGCTCGGCCCCGGTATTGGCGCAGAGGCGGATGATGTTGCCGGTATTGGGGGGGATTTCCGGCTGGTAGAGGACGACGGCGAACACGCGCAGCAGGGAGGGGATGATGAAAGTCCGCGATTAGACCACGGATCAGTGCTTCAGGGCGCGCGCCGCAACAAGCAGCGTAATGTCGCCGGCACCATGCAAGCGCAGCACGCGGGCACATTCGTTGGCCGAGGCGCCGGTGGTCATGACATCGTCGATCAGCACCACGTCCCGACCACCAAGGTCGCCGCTGCAAACGAAGGCGCCGCGAACATTGCGTTGTCGTTCGCCGGGCAGCAAGTCCGCCTGGGGGCGTGTCGGCCGCTGCCGGTGCAGCAGATCCGGCTGGTAAGGCAGCCCCAGTATCCGTGCAACGCAGCGGGCAATCTCGCCGGCCTGGTTGAAACCCCTCTCGCGTAGACGTTCCTCATGCAATGGCATCGGCAGCAACGTTTGGCCGGCCGGCGTCAGCCGCTCCGCCATGTGCGCGCCCAACCAGTCGGCGATGGCCAGGCGGTGCTGATATTTCAGGGCATGGATGATGCGGTCGGCGGGGAATTCATAGGTCCACAGCGCAAGTGCCCGGGTGTAATGGGGGGGCTCCTTCAGGCAGGCGCCGCAACGCTCGCCGTGCGTAGTCGGCAGGGCGCATCGCGGGCACAGGTGCTCCGGGGGCAGGGCCGGCAGATCATTGTGGCAGCGGGCGCAGAGCAGCGCTCCGCTGGTGTCTTCACCACAGAGCAGGCAACTGCCGGGGAGGAGTTGCGCCGCCAGGCGACGGACAAGTTGGCGCGGAAGAATGGATGGCGGGTAGGGTAAAATTGACATCGCCTTTAGCCTCCTCGATAATTCATAATTACGGGTTGCTTACCCGCGTTTCGCTATTTCTTTCGTCAGGTACCTCATGCAAGCCAGCTCTGTCGCCGCCGTTTCCACCCTTTCGCAACAATCGTCGAGCCGTCGCTGGACGGTCGAAGAGGTGCTTGCGCTCTACGAGATGCCATTGATGGATCTGATCTGGCAAGCTCAGGGAGTGCATCGCCAGCATTTTGATGCCAACGCCATTCAACGCTCGACGCTGCTTTCGGTCAAGACGGGAGGCTGTTCGGAAGATTGCAGCTACTGTTCGCAATCGGCCCGCTACGACACCGACCTCGAACGCGAACGCCTGATGCCGCTTGATGAAGTGGTCGCAGCGGCCCGTGCCGCCAAGGAAAAAGGGGCATCCCGCTTCTGCATGGGGGCAGCCTGGAAGGGGCCGAAGGACAACGATCTCGATCGCGTTCTCGACATGGTGCGCGAGGTCAAGGCACTCGGCATGCAGACCTGTGTCACCCTCGGCATGCTCAAGGACGGCCAGGCTGAAAAGCTGAAGGATGCCGGTCTCGATTATTACAATCACAATCTCGATACCGATCGCGAATTCTACGGCCAGGTGATCAAGAGTCACACCCATGACGATCGCCTGGATACGCTCGATCAGGTCCGTGACGCGGGCATCAATGTCTGTTCCGGCGGCATCATCGGCATGGGCGAGTCGCGCAAGAACCGGGCGGCGCTGCTGGTCCAGCTGGCCAATCTGCCGCAGCCTCCGGAGTCGGTGCCAATCAACAATCTGGTGCCTATTCCCGGTACGCCGCTGGCGGATGTGCCGCGTCTCGATCCCTTCGAGTTCGTCCGTACCATTGCCGCCGCACGCATCACCATGCCGACCTCCTGGGTTCGCCTCTCGGCCGGTCGTCAGGAGATGAGCGATGAGCTTCAGGCTCTCTGTTTCCTGGCCGGTGCCAACTCGATGTTCTACGGCGACCACCTGTTGACGACCGGCAATCCGGAAGTCGACCGCGATGATGCGCTGTTTGCCCGTCTCGGTGTGAAGGCCGTTTGAGCGCTGGTTTTATCGACCGCCGTCAGGTTGCCCGGCGCTTTGCCCGGGCGGCGGCGGGCTACGGCGAGGGCGATTTTCTGGTTCGGGAAATCGACCGGCGCATGCAGGAACGCCTCGATTACGTCAGCTTGCAGCCAAAGCGTATTATTGATCTGGGTTGTAGCCGTGGTGGCAGTTTCGCCGGCCTGACGGCGCGTTATCCTGACGCTGAGCTGATCGGTATCGATCTGGTGCCGGCCATGCTGGTCAGCCCTGATTTGGCAACGGTGGGCTGGCGCCGCTGGCTGAACCTTGGCCGACAGACGGGGCCGCTGCGCCTGGCGGCCGACGCCGCCAGTGTGCCGCTGGCCGCCAGTTGTGCCAGCCTGCTCTGGTCCAATCTTCTGCTGCACTGGCTCGACGATCCGCTGCCGGCATTCGCAGAAGCACACCGTCTGCTTGAAGTTGACGGATTGCTGATGTTTTCCACTTTCGGTCCCGATACGCTGAAAGAGATACGCGCCGCTTTCGGCGATGGGCACGCCCATACCCAGCGCTTCATCGACATGCACGATCTGGGCGACATGCTGGTCAGCTGCGGCTTTGCCGACCCGGTCATGGACATGGAAGTGATCACTCTGACCTACAGCGATCTCGATGCACTTTTCGCCGACCTGCGCGCGGCCGGCGGCACCTGCGCCATGAAAGCCCGAAGCCACGGCCTGAGCGGTCGCCAGGGCTGGGCGGCAGCGCGCTCGGCTTACGAAGCGATGCGTCAAGCTGGCAAGCTGCCGGCGACCTTCGAAGTGGTTTATGGTCATGCTTGGAAGGTGGCCCCGAAGAAGCTGGCTGACGGGCGCGCCATCGTCCATTTCGATCGGCCGCGCGGGCGTTGATCAGTCGGGTTTCTGCTTGAAGAAGCGGATCGGCTTGGCTTCCGGGAAGCGTGTAACCGGGATCGCCTTACGCCGTCGTTCGCGAATCCGCCAGCCGATGAGCAGGCCCATTGCCGCACTGGAGACGAGCGCCCGCAGCCATTGTTCATTCTTGGCCAGCCACAGGTAGTGGCCGCTGGCGAGAATGCCGATCAGATAGATGTTGCGATGCAGCTCCTGCCAGCGTCGGCCACCCAGCCGACGTACTGCCCATTGTCCGGAAGTGACGGCGAGCGGGATAAGTAGCAGGAAGGCGGCGAAGCCGAGGCTGACGTAGGGGCGTTTGAAGACATCGCGGGCAATGGCTTCGGGCACGAAGCTGTGGTCAATAGCGATGAAGGTCAGCAGGTGGAGAGCGGCGTAGAAGAAGGTCAGCAGCCCGAGCAGGCGGCGCAGCCGCAGCAGCCAGTGCATCTGGGTGAGGGCGCGCAGCGGCGAAATGCACAGGGTCAGCAGCAACAGGTTGAAGGTCCAGCTGCCGGTCCAGCGCTGGGCCAGCTCGATCGCCTCCTCTGCTCCCTCGCCATGCCAGTCAAACCATGCCAGGCGGGCGGCAGGGAGCAGGCAAAGTATGAGGAGCCCGGTCTTGAGCCAGGTCAGCTGTCGCGAATCAGGTTGGAAACTCATGCGTTTCGGGGCTCATGGCTGGGTTCGCCCAGTGTTGGCGAAAAGGCCGCCGGGTGTATTGCCGGATTTCTATACTGCAAGAGCCGCCCGCAGTTCACGAATGTCTTCCTCGGCCTCTTCGAGCAAATCGGCGAAACGGCTGCGATCGCCGATTGTTTGCTCTACCGTCGCCGGGGGGATTTCAGTGAGCAATGAACACTGGGTATCCATTGCCAGCAAGTTGGCGAAATACAGTATGTCGCGAATGCTCGACGGGGCCTCGATGTTCTGCGGCTGATCATGGTCGCGGACGGCCTCGGTAATGTGATCCGGCAGGCCGAGGATATGCAGGAGGCTCTCGCCGATGCTCTCGTGCCAGCCACGAATCAGATCGAGCATGGCATCGCGATTGTCGCGGTATTCAGCATATTCGGCGGCCCGGAAGAGCAGGTAGAAAATGCCGATGTCGTGCACCAGGCCGGCCAGCATTGCCTCATCCGGTTTGACCCGGCCGATACGGCGGGCCAGCACGCGGGCGATAGCGGCAACCTGCAGCGAGTGCTCCCAGGCCTGGCGGGCGAGATCGTCGTAGGCAGCCAGATTGCGCGACTTGAGCATCTGATCCATGGCTACCGCCAGCGAGGTTGTCCGCACCACCTCGAAGCCAAGACGTCCGATGGCGCTGGCGAGATCGGTCACGCGCTTGCCGGATGGGTTGTAACTGACCGAGTTGGCCAGTCGCAGCAGCTTGCTAGAAATGAGCGGCTCAATCCCGACTACCTGAACCACACGTTCAAGGCTCGCTATCGGGTCCCTGAGCGTATTGCGCACCAGGATGGCTGCATCCATGCAGGTAGGAAAGTTGACATCCCCCGACAGGTCGCGGGCGATGTCCTCAAGAATGCGGAAATGGATGCGTGGATCAATCTCGGACATTTCAACCGCTGATGTAGCGCTCCAGTTGTTCGATCAGGAATTGTTGGGCGCTGATGGTTTCCTTGACCATGTCGCCGATCGAGATCAAGCCGGCCACACTACCGTCATCCTCAAGAACCGGCAGGTGGCGGAATCGCTTCTCGGTCATCAGTGCCATGCACTCTTCGAGCGTTGCGTTCTTGCCGACGTAGGCGACGCGGTCGCTCATGACCTCGCGTACGGCGGTTTCGCGGGAGCTCTTGCCATGGAGGATCATCTTGCGCGCGTAATCGCGCTCGGAAAAGATACCCACCAGTCTCTCGCCATCAAGTACCAATACCGCACCAACATCGTGTTGCGCCATGACAGAAAGTGCCTGGTAAACGGAATCTGCCGGGGCGACGACGGCGAGTGGCCGCTGCTTGTCAGCCAGCAGTTGTTTGAGCGTTTTCATGAATATCTCCTCTATTGGGGGTTTGTTGTCGGGCCAGTCTATCCCCACCGCCGGGGGCTGCCAAGCCTTGAAAACAAAAAGGCAGCCGAAGCTGCCTTTGTTGGGAGAGTGTGTCGTTCAGCGCAAGCCGGCGGCATATTCCGCAACGGCTGCAATTTCCACGTCGGAAAGTTTGGCCGCAATCGTGCGCATCATCGATTCCGGATCGTTGGCGCGCTCTTCGACCCGGAAGGCCTTCAGTTGGGTGACCGTGTATTCAGGGAACTGGCCAGCCAGACGCGGATATTGGGCGGGAATGCCAGCACCGGAAGGGCCGTGGCAGCCGGCGCAGGCGGGGACGCCTTTCTTGAAGTCACCCTGGCGCCACAGGCGCTGGCCAAGGGCAATCTTGCTCTCGTCCGTGGCGGCGGCGGGGGTCAGCTTCTGGCTGGCGAACCAGGCAGCGACGTTGCGCATGTCTTCGTCAGACAAGGCGGCAACCATGCCGGCCATGATGGCGTTGTTACGGGCAGCGGGCTTGCCGTCGGCAGCCTTGAAATTGACCAGTTGCTTGTAGATGTACGGTTCGATCTGTCCGGCCAGATGCGGATTGGCCGAGGTCATGCTGTTGCCGTCTGCTCCGTGGCAAGCGACACAGATCGATTCGGCGACGATTTTGCCCTTGGCAGGGTCAGCCTTGCTCTTGGCCCCTTCGGCTGCATGAGCGATGACAGTGGTGGCAAGAAGGATTGCCATTGCCGCGGAACGAATCATTTAAGAGCTCCTTGTACGCGTTTGTGGGCGCTTTGGCCGGAACGGGAAGTTTCAAACCTGTTATTCTATAACACTTCGCCCAGCGTTGGCGGGTCTTCCGAGTTTTTTATGCCACTGTTTCAGCAGGCGGTTTTCCTTACAACCGTCGCCAATCTCCGTGATCTGCCCCAGGATTCCGTTCGTGAAGTCGCCTTTGCCGGGCGCTCGAATGCCGGCAAATCTTCTGCCATCAATACGCTCGCCGGTCGCGTTCGCCTCGCCTACGTCAGCAAGACGCCGGGCCGCACGCAGCACCTGAATTATTTCACCCTGGCCGAAGGCAAGTATTTCGTCGATCTGCCAGGCTACGGTTATGCCAAGGCGCCGGAAGCCATTCGTTCGCAGTGGGAGGGGCTGATCGGCCCCTATTTGAACAAGCGTGAGCAACTGGCCGGGCTGGTGGTCATCATGGACGTGCGCCGGCCGATGACTGACCTGGATCTTAGATTGATTGACTGGTTTCGGCCAACTGGTCGGCCTATCCACATCCTGCTGTCGAAAGCCGACAAACTGAGCCGCCAGGAGCAAACAAAGGCCTTACGCTCGATCAAGGCCGAGGTGGCTACCTGGGGCGACGCTGAACTGTACTCGGTGCAGTTGTTTTCCAGCCTGAAGAAGAGTGGCGTCGATGAAGCAGAGGCGGTGCTGGCTGGCTGGCTGGACATTCCGCTCAAGAAGCTGGAAAACAAAGGGCCCCCGGATAAGGGGGGTCCGGGGGCCAAAATGCCTTGACGTGGTCAAGACACCCGCTCAGGGAGGTGAAGCGGGAGATAGCGCGTGCCATCTGTTGGCTCTGATAAGGGTCAAGGCGAAAAGTTCCGGGCGGGTCGAAAATTTCTTTGGTTTGATTTGAGCGAGGTTTGCAGCATGAGCGGTAATGGCATTTTCCCGGGAGCCCGCATGCGCCGGATGCGGCGGGACGATTTTTCGCGCCGCCTGATGCGCGAGTCGGTATTGACTACGAATGATTTCATCTATCCGGTATTCGTACTTGAGGGCGAGGGTCGTATCGAGAAGGTGGCGTCGATGCCGGGCGTCGAACGGCAGTCGCTTGATGTCCTGTTGAAGACGGCGGAACGGGCAGTCAAGCTGGGGATTCCGGCGCTGGCACTGTTTCCGGTGGTCGATGCCACGTTGAAGTCGCTGGGTGCCGAGGAGGCCTATAACGACAGTGGCCTCGTGCCGCGAGTCGTGCGTGCCCTGAAGCGCGAGTTTCCGGAACTGGGGGTGATCACCGACGTGGCCCTCGATCCTTATACCAGTCACGGCCAGGACGGCCTGATCGACGAGACGGGTTATGTTCTCAATGACGAGACGCTGGATGTCCTGGCGCGTCAGGCGTTGTGTCATGCCGCTGCCGGTGCCGACGTGGTGGCACCATCGGACATGATGGACGGGCGCATTGGCCGCATTCGCAACGAACTGGAAGCGGCAGGGCAGATCTATACGCGCATCCTTGCTTATTCGGCCAAGTACGCTTCGGCCTTCTATGGTCCGTTCCGCGATGCGGTCGGTTCGGCCGGCAATCTTGGCAAGGGCAACAAGTACACCTACCAGATGGATCCCGCCAACACGGATGAGGCGTTGCGCGAAGTGGCGCTGGATATCGCCGAAGGTGCCGACATGGTCATGGTCAAGCCTGGCATGCCATATCTGGACATCGTCCGTCGGGTAAAGGACGAGTTCAAGGTGCCGACCTATGCTTATCAGGTCAGCGGTGAATACGCGATGCTGAAGGCAGCCGCACAGAATGGCTGGCTGGACGAAAAGGCCTGTGTGCTGGAGAGTCTGCTGGCCTTCAAGCGGGCGGGTGCGGACGGTATCCTGACTTATTTTGCGCTGGACGCTGCCGAGTACTTGAAGAAGTAGCTAGTTGTCAGTTATCAGTCGTCAGCAAAGCATTAGGGGCGCTACGGCGCCCCTTGTTTTTGCGAGTAACTAGTTACTCGCGACTAACAACTGGTGTTAGCCGCCCGGTGCCCCGGACTGCGACAGGCAGGCGAAATACAGCATCGGCCATTGCTGCGGCCATTGGATCAGCGGTTCGCGAACGAAGCCGGAGCGGGCGTATTGCTCCCAGCGGCCGACGACATAGCAACGTAGCAGGTTGGCCAGCGCGCCGAAGTCGGCATCCGGTTTCAGGTTGTCCTGGGTGGCGGCGACGCGCAGGGCCTGCTTGAGCGCCGCCTCGATCTTGTCGAGCAGGGCGTTGATGCGCGTCTGCAGGCGTTCGTTTTCATTGACCAGCGCATCGCCGATCAGCACCCGCGTCATGCCGCGATTTTTCTGGGCGAAGCGCAGCAGGAGGCCAATGATCAGTTCGACCTGCTTGAAACCCTGTTCTTCTTCGGAAGTGATCTGGTTGATGACGCCGAACAGGCTCTGTTCGATGAATTCGATCAGTCCGTCGTACATCTGCGCTTTGCTGGCGAAGTGGCGATAGAGCGCAGCTTCGGAGCACTCCAGCTTGGCGGCCAGGGCGGCGGTGGTGATCTTTTCCCCTTTCGGCGATTCCAGCATGCCGGCCAGGGTTTGCAGGATTTGCAGGCGGCGCTCGCCGGGCTTGCTGGCCATGTGTCTCTCCCCTCGGTTTATTGTCCGAAGATTATAGATGGGCGCAGCGTTGGGGCAAATCAAGAACGGATCTGATGGTTACGTCTACGTAGGGCGAACGGCGTGAGCCAGTGCTCACCAACACCGTATGCATGCCGAGTTTTTTGGCTGTCAGCAGATTGGGCAGACTATCCTCGACCATGATGCACCGCCGGGGATCGAGGTGTTCGGCGCGGAGCAGGGCGCGGAAGCCGGCGGGCATCGGTTTGGGGCGGAACTTGAGGTTTTCGACTGCATACAGAACATCGAAGCAGCGTTCGAGGCCGGTGATGCGCAGCACGGCTTCGGCGTAGTGGCGCGGCGCATTGGAAAAGATGATCTTGCGCCCGGGCAAGCGGCGCAGCGCATGCAGCAGTGGCTTTTCGAAGACGATCATGCGCTGCAGGTCGGGAAACTGATGCGTCTCCCACAGGAAGTGGTTCGGGTCCGTGCCGTGATGGCGCATCAGGCCGAGCAGAGTGGCGCCGTAGCGTAGCCAGTAATCCTGGCGCAGGCGGTTGGCCGCCTGTTCGTCCAGATTGAGGTGACGCTCGATGTATTCGCGCATCGAGCGGTTGATGTGCGGAAAGATATGCGGGGAGGCGTTGTGCAGGGTGTTATCGAGATCAAACAGCCAGGTGCGCTCCCCGCCCATGCCGTCAGTGCGACCGGATCATTGTGCCGACGCCGTGGTCGGTGAGGATTTCCAGCAGCAGAGCATGTTCGACGCGGCCGTCGATGATGTGCACGCCCTTGACCCCATTGCGGGCGGCATCCAGGGCCGAGCCGATCTTCGGCAGCATGCCGCCGGACAGGGTGCCGTCTTCGACCATCTCGTCGATCTGTTTGGGGGTGATGCCGGTGATCAGGTTGCCGGCCTTGTCGAGCACGCCCGGGGTGTTGGTCAGCAGCACCAGTTTTTCCGCCTTGAGCACCTCGGCGATCTTGCCGGCAACGACGTCGGCATTGATGTTGTAGGTTTCACCGTTCTCGCCGACTCCGATGGGGGCGATGACCGGAATGAAGGCGCCCTTGTCCAGGTGTTCGATCAGTGAAGGGTCGATCTTGGTGATTTCGCCGACCTGGCCGACGTCGATCAGGTCGCCCGGATTGTCCTTGTTCTCCAGCATCAGCTTCTTGGCGCGGATACAGTTGCCGTCCTTGCCGGTCAGACCGACCGCCTTGCCGCCATGCTGGTTGATCAGGTTGACGATGTCCTTGTTGACCTGGCCGCCGAGGACCATTTCGACAACTTCCATGGTTTCGGCATCGGTGACACGCATGCCCTGGATAAATTCGCCCTTCTTGCCGACGCGGCCGAGGAGGCTCTCGATCTGCGGACCGCCACCGTGCACGACGACGATGTTGAAGCCGATCAATTCGAGCAACACAACGTCGCGGGCAAAGCAGCTTTTCAGGTGCTCGTCGGTCATGGCGTTGCCGCCGTATTTGACGACGATGGTCTTGCCGTGAAAGCGCTTGATATAGGGCAGGGCTTCGGCGAGGACGGCGGCCTTGGTGCCGGGGGCGAGATCTTCGAGGTTCATGGCAGGCTCCAGAGGGAATCGCCGCGGATTGTACAAAGAAAAAGGCCGGCCCGGTGGCCGGCCTGGGGCTGTCGTCGCGCCGCTTAATCGATGGCCAGACGCTTGCTCGGGCTGGCGATGCGCTTGGGCAGCGTCAGTTCGAGAACGCCGTCGCTAAAGCGAGCGTTGGCACGGGCGTCGTCGAGATCCTGTTCCAGCTGGAAGGAACGCGAGACCTTGCCGTAGTAGCGCTCCGAACGCAGGACGCGGTCGCCTTCCTTGAGCTCGTTGTCCTGTTTGACTTCGGCGCTGATCGACACCAGATTGCCGTCCACGACGACGTGAATGTCCTCTTTCTTGACGCCGGGCAACTCTGCGTGCACCTGATAGGCGTCGCCCAGTTCCTTGACGTCCATCTTGATCGAAGGCGCCTGCTGGTGGTTGCCATTGAAATCGACCGGGCGAACGAAAAAGCCGCGGAACAGATCATCGAGTGGGTCGCGTCGGGAAATGTTTGCCATGGTTTCTCTCCTCAGTGAAAAAGCCTTGTGCACCCAATATAGGGTGCTCGAAGACGCTTTCAAGGGCGGGCGACGGTTCTTGGCAGGAGCCGGATGGCGTCCCGGTTGCTCCAGGAAAAACAACGCTCGGCGGCCTCCTGCCAGGGCAGCCACTGCCAGTCGCGATGTTCGTCCGCTGCCGGTGTGATCTCGCAGCGCGCCGGCAGGCAGAGGCCAAAGACGTGTTCGACGTTCTCGCTGACGCCATTCGGATAACGATGGCGCCAGGCTGGGAAGATCGTGTAGACGTTGGCTATGCGCCAGTCTTCAAGCTGCCCGTGGTCTGGTGTGATGCTGGTTTCTTCTTGGACCTCGCGACGGGCTGTCGCGGGTAGTGTTTCCTCGCCCTCGCGGCTGCCGGTGACCGATTGCCAGAATCCCGGATGGGTGGCGCGTTCGAGCAGCAGGACATCGAGCGCCCGCGTGTGAATGACGACCAGTACTGAAAGCGGTTGCTTGTTGCCGCTCATGCGCCGGGGCAGGGGGCGATGCCACGGGCCGGGGCGTCGATCAGGATCCAGAGCGGATGGGCGGTTGCCTTCCGTTCTTCGGCTGCCGCCGCGAGAACCTCCAGCAAGGTGCTCAATTCTTTCCCAATGCTCCGACGGAGGCTGGCGAAGCCCGAGACCAGCAGAATCTGCCCGGGTGCTGTCAGCCAGTCGGGATCGGTCAGGCAATCGAGCAGGGCATCGAAATTGGCGCCATACCACTCGGGAAAGGCGAAAGCGCGGCCCAATTCGCGGAGCGCCTCGGCCGTGGTTCGACAGGCGGACAGGTCGGCCGTCAAAAAGTGGAAGCCGTACTGGCGGGCCTGTTGCGCAAGATTCTCGCTGCGTTCGGCTGGCAGGTAGTAAAGGCCGGCGCGCTCGCCATCCGGCAGGAAATTGTCGCTGATGCAGGCTCTGTTCATTCGCGGATGCGTCGGAAGGACTTGTAGTGGTCCTCGGTATAGTAATACTCGGCGGCCTTGCCGGCGACGATGCGGCGCGGGCCGCGGTCCTTGCGGCCCGGAGTCTTCACCGTATATTCCCGGTAATAGCCGCGTGGGTGGAGCGGCAGCAGTTTCTCGAAATTGTTGAAGACGATGCCGTCACGCTTGTAGGGAAAGGGGCCGCCCTGTTTGATCAAGGCAAGCGTTTCGCGGCCCTCAGCCGGCAGGGCGGCAACGGCGATCCAGTCGCTTTGAGTCTTGTCGCCAAAAAATGCAAAAGCGCTTCCGATCGCCAGCAGCAGGACGATCAGGAAGCGCTGCCAGTTGCGCACGGCTTAGCCCGGGGCGACTTCGACCTGGGTTTCGACCTTCTGGCGCAGGCGGACGTGCAGTTCGCGCAACTGCTTCTCATCGACTGCCGACGGGGCGTCGGTCAGCAGGCACTGGGCGCGCTGGGTCTTGGGGAAGGCGATCACGTCGCGGATGGACTCCGCCCCGGTCATGAGCATGATGAGACGGTCAAAACCGAAGGCTATCCCTCCATGAGGGGGGGTGCCGAACTCAAGGGCGTCGAGGAGGAAGCCAAACTTGATGCGGCTTTCCTCTTCGTCAAGACCGAGAGTCTCGAAGATCNNCGCGTCGAGCAGGAAGCCGAATTTGGCCTGCTGTTCTTCCGGACCGATGTTCAGCGCATCGAACACCTTTTCCTGGACGTCGGAGCGATGGATACGCACCGAACCGCCACCCAGCTCCCAGCCGTTCAGCGCCA
>DDWF01000277.1 GCA_002345845.1 Betaproteobacteria bacterium UBA2293
GGTCGGCAAGGGCACCGGCCTCGGCTTGTCGCTGTCCTACGGCGTCATCCAGAAGCACCACGGGCGAATCGAGGTCGCCAGTACGGTCGGCCAGGGCAGCACCTTCCGCATCACCTTGCCGGTGCGCCATGTCGAGCGGGCCGGCGGCGGCCAGTAAGCGTCGCCTTGTCGCATAGTCGACAGGAGGGGATTGGCTAGTGCACTGAATCGACAGCGTTTTTTTCTGGCGCCGCTCTTGCTTCGAGCCTTGCCATGAAAACGCATCTCGACTGGTCGGCCTACGACACCTACGGCATGGGCGATGCCTATGCCGGCATCCCGGCGAGCGGCGGCAACTACGCCAAGGCCGTCGCCGTCTGCATGAACAACCACCAGTGCCAGCGCGACGGCAAGGGCGTGATGTGCCCGAGCTACCGCATCACCGGCGATCCGGCGCATTCCACCGGCGCCCGCGTCAAGGCCTTCAAGGCGGCGCTGAACGGCGAGTTGACGCAAAATCCGGGCGAGCATCCCTTCGTCCATCCCGACCTGGCGGCGGCGATGGACCTCTGCGTCTCCTGCAAGGGCTGCAAGAAGGAATGCCCGAGTTCGGTCGACATGACCCTGATCAAGACCGAATACCTGGCGCAACGCAACGAACAACAGGGCCTGTCGCGCCGCGCCCGGCTATTCGGCGGCCTGCCGCAGTGGCTGCACCGCTGGCGGCGGCCACTGGGCTGGCTCGTTGCCTGGCGCAACGCCGCGCCGTGGCTGGCCCGCCTGGCTGAACGCTGGCTCGGCGTCGCCGCTGCCCGGCCGATTCCGCTGCCAGCGCCGCAAGCCTTCGCTGCCACGGCAGCGGCCAGCACGGCGCCGCGCGGCAAGGTCATCCTTTTCGTCGATACCTTCAGCCACTACTACACGCCGGATGTCGCCGAAGCTGCCCAGCGGGTGCTGACTGCTGGCGGCTATGCCGTCGAAGTCCTGCGCCCGGCCGCTGACGACGGTGAGCCGGAGCGCCCGCTGTGCTGTGGCCGCACTTACCTGTCACAAGGCATGGTCGATGCGGCCAAGCAGGAAGGCCGGCGGGTGATGGCGGCGCTAGCCCCGGCATTGGCCGCAGGAACGCCCATCGTCGGCCTCGAGCCCTCCTGCCTGCTGGCGCTGCGTGACGAGTTCTACAGCCTGTCGCTCGGCCCGGCGGTCGGCCAGCTCGGCAAGCAGGCCTTCCTGTTCGAGGAATTTCTCATGCGCGAAGGCAACAAGGGCCTGAAACTACCGCTCAAGCCGCTGCCCGGCGGCAAGGCCGTGGTGCACGGTCACTGCCATCAGAAAGCCTTCGGCGCCATGAAGTCGATGAAGAAGGTGCTCGGCTGGATACCGGACTTCGAGTTCGACATCGTCGATGCCAGTTGCTGTGGCATGTCCGGCAGCTTCGGGCTGGAAGCCGAGCATGTCGAAGCCTCGAAAAAAATGGGTGAGCTGGCCTTGCTGCCGGCGGTGCGTGCCGCCGCCGAAGACGCCATCATCGTCGCCGATGGCTTCTCCTGCCGCCACCAGATCAAGGACGGTACCGGTCGCGACGCCGTGCACGTCGCCGTCCTGCTTGATCGGGCGCTGGCTGGTTAAACACAGCGTTGTCGCCCGAATCGGCGAGATTCGGTGGTCGGCGTGACTTCCTTTACTCTTTCCGAAGGAAGGAATTCTCGACGATGCATCTGTCGTTACCTTGGATGCTCGCCTGTCGGATTCTTTTACACTCCAATCGCGAAGCGCCCGAATCGAACAAGGTTGAAGTTCCCCAAACCGTTGCATGACAAAGGTTTGAGAAATTACTTTTGCATTGGACCGGTTTTTGCTTTTCCACTCCCCAAGGTGCGTTGCGCCTTTTGACAATTCAATTCATTGAAAGAGGAACCACAATGAAGCATTCACGTCTTCGGAGTTCATGCATTGCTGCGTTATTCGGTTTGCTGGTCGCGGGCAACGCTTCCGCAGCGCTGCTTGACGCATTCTCAAACGGGGGGTTTGAGGGCTACGTCGGTGACAAGAATAGTTTCAATAGTGCCGTGCCACCGGGCTGGTCAACGACGGCAGGGACTCCCGACGTGTTCAACGCCGGTACGACCATGAACGGCTTTGCTTGGAAATCGAGTAGCACCGGCGGTGACTTTCTTCACGGCATTGGCTGGGATGGCCGCAGCTCTCCGTATGTGGAAAGTGCGCTACAGGTCGGCCTGTCGGGGCTGGTCATTGGTAAGCAATATGAAATCTCGTTCGAACAAAGTATCAGTAACAGCGCTTTCTCCGAGGGTGGTGGCTATTGGGAAATTGTTTTTGGTACTGAAAGCCAGAATGGCGCAATGATGAATTTGCCGGCACTGGGTGTTGCTTCTGACTGGATCTGGCAAACATTGATCTTTACCGCAACGAGCGAAATTCAAACGCTTGAGGTTATCGCCCACAGCAATCCTGCTACCAGCAGCTTGCGCGCAGATCTGGGCATTGACAGTTTCTTCTTGGGCGATCCTGGTACCAATCCTGACAATCCGCCACCCACCGGTACGGTCCCCGAACCGCTGACTCTTGCGCTGCTCGGTATTGGTTTTGCAGGTCTGGTAGCCAGCCGACGCAAAGCCGCTATTCAGTAACGGTTTCTGCTCAAGACTAAAAGGCCCGCCGGCTTAAGGCGGGCTTTTTTTCTGTAACGAATCCGTGACTTTGAATAGCGTTAGCGGTTCTCGGAAGGCTGCCGCACGAAAACCATGCCGAAGGCGCCAATCGACACGACATGGCCATTGACCGTGGTGTACGAGGCGACACCCAGTGGGTGATATGTGGAGGTGAAGGCCGTCAGTGCGCCGATACCGAGCAGGCCGGCGAGCGGGCTGCGCTCGGCGACGGCGCTGCGGATCTCGGCTCGGTGCTTTTCAGGAGAAGGGTTTAG
This sequence comes from Betaproteobacteria bacterium UBA2293, assembly GCA_002345845.1. The sequence continues at coordinate 2,927 of DDWF01000277.1, forward strand.
GACAAAGGCGGCAACAGCAATGGCCGCGCCGACGGCGGCCGAAATCAGGGAATTCCTGGACATGGCGGACCTCATGGGAAACGCCCAAGTCTAAACGAAGGCGGCCTTAGTGCGCGTTGGCCTCGCTGCGCATCAGTGCGAAGACGACGGTCAGGCCAAAGGCCACGAGCAGTAACCACTTGGCAGTGGCGCTGCCGGTGGCGAGCAGGTAGGGCCAAGTGATGGCAAAACGCGGTACCTCGCTCAGCCACCAGTGACAGGCGTTCTCTGTGACATCGAAAGCCGCCGCCAGAGGCAGGGCCCAGGTCGCCCAGCGTCGGCCGGCGGCGCCCAGCGCCTGAAAAACCTGCGTGCGTTGGGCGAGCAGGTAGCCAAACAGGGCGTAGCTCAGCAACAGCAGGCAATCCATCGGCAGGTGGGCACGGAAGCGCTGCAACTGCTCGGGCGACCAGAAATGGATCACTTCGCCGAAGGCTCGCGGCGTGAAGGCGAACTGTAGCGCCAGCGCACTCGGCGTCAGCGGCGCCAGATACCAGGCGATGCCGCCAGCGAGGGCGGCCGTGGCTAGGCCGCTAAGCCAGACGAGGCGCATGACGATCGGCAAGGTCGGCAGCGGAGCAGGCAGAAGGCTGCGCCGGCAGGCTCAGCGACCCACCCAGCCGCCGCAGACCGGAAACACCTGGCCGACAAAGCAGTCGGCCGCGCTGCTGCACAAGTAGGCAGCAAAAAGCGCATCCTCGCGTGCCGAAACCAGCCGTCCCAGCGGCACCTCGCGCGCCAGCCGCTCCTGGAAGCGGGGGTCTGCCTGCACTTCCGGTGGAAAGTAGGTCGGATTCTCGACAAAGTTCTGGGCAATCGCATTGACCTGCACGTTGTGCGCCGCCAGTTCCACGCCGACCGCCTGCACATAGGCCAGTTGCGCCCCACGCGCCGCGCTGTAGGTGGAACGGTTCTTCATGCCGCGCAAGGCCGAGGCGCTGCCTATCACCAGAATCTTGCCCAGGCGCCGCGCGATCATCGCCGGCGCGGCGGCAGCCAGCAGTCGGGGCAGCGGATCAACCAGTGACGCAAAGACCTGCCGCCATTCGCCCTCGGACACCTCGACCGCCGGCGTGCCCGGCGCCTTGAGCGCCAGGTTGGCGACCAGAATATCGAAAGACCCGGCCGCCTGAACGACCCGCGCCGGCGCCGCCGGATCGCTCAGTTCTTCCGTGCTGGCGACGACATCGCCACCCTGCTCACGAAAAACCTCGCACAGCACTGGCCCCATGAATTCCTCCGCCTGGGTGACGAGAATCCGCTTGCCGCTCAATACGTTTTGCATGGCTGGTCTCCGGTTGGCTGTGATACGACGAAGTATGCCTCGTCCCGCGCCCGCATGTGTGCCAAGCGCCAGCCCGCGCGCCGCCGCTCAGTCGGCTTCCAGCAGTTCCTTGAAGTGGCCGTGCTAGGTATCGTTACGCGTGGCCGTCTTGCCTGTCGGGTCCGGTGTGCGATAAGTCAGCGCAATGCGGAAGCGGCCGCCTTCCCGCCCGGCAAACTCGCTGCTGGCACCGCTTTGCCTGGCCGGCGCACTGCCCGGTCAAGCACCATGGATGACACGATAGCGACTTTGCACAAAACCGAAGTCGAATGTGCGCGTTCCTTCATGCACAAGGCGCACCGCGGACGGAAGCGGCCCGAACAGTCGCTTGCCGGCACCCAGCAGGACGGGAATGGTGGTGATGGTGACGTCGTCGATCAGGCCGGCGGCCAAAAAACTCTGGATCGTTAGGCCGCCATCGACATAAACCTTCCCGGCGCCGCGTGCGGTCAGTCCGGCGACAAGTTCTGGCGGCGTCTCGCGCGAGGCCGTGACGACTGGCGGCAGATGCAGCGGCACAAGAATATCCCGATGACTCAGAACTACCACCGGCATCGCACCGTAAGGCCAGGACTCGAAGCCTAGAACCTGATCGAAGGTATTGCGCCCCATCACCAAGACATCAACATCGGCCATGAACGCACCATAGCCACAATCTTCCCCCAGTGGCACAGCCCGGTTCGCCTCGCTCAACCAATCGATGCTGCCGTCGTCGCGGGCGATGAAGCCGTCAAGGCTGGTGGCGATGAACACGGAACATCTGACGGGCATGGCTGATCCTTCAAGGGGGGTGACGGGGGGCTGCACTTGGCGCGGAAAACAAGGTGCCAAAGCTTCATAACGATTCAACGTCAGGTGAGCGTTACCGCGCGGTTTTATCGTGCAGCGTTCAATGACAGAAGGATGCGAGGTTGAGTGCCGGGTTGGGCCAACTTCGCGTCGTGCTCATTTTGAGAACGCGACCTCTAGCCCTGAGAGCGCGACGCCGTCTAGCTCGGATTGCCAAGTTTCGCCTGCGTAAACGGATTGCGCGGTGGTGATTGTGCCGGTGGTCACGATTTCTCCAGCTTGCAGCGGAGCGCAGGGGGCTTGCTTGGCCAGCACCGAGATCAAATGAGCAATTGCGGAAAGCGGGTTGCCCAGGACATTCGACCCCTTGCCAGTCTCGATATGCCGGCCGTCGCATGACAAGGTCAGCGAGAAGGACGCAAGCGCGGCTACAGGATCGTTTCCGAGTTGAGCCAGAGTCAGCGGAGGGCCGATCAGCAGCGTGCCGTGGAGCCCCTGGTCAGCGACGGTATCGGGTGCCTGGAACTTCCAGCCAGGGAAGTGCGACTGAACGATTTCGAAGCCGTGCGCCACCCAGTCGATAGCATCGATGATGCCGCGACGCCCGCCTTCAACCTGAGGAGCCGTGTGAAAGTGAAGAACGATTTCGGGTTCGATCTTCGGCTCGGCAAAGTGGCTGAGCTGGCATGTGGTGGCCGTGTCTTTCAACTGAAAGACCGTTGTGTCGTAGATATACGCCCAGATCGGCTCTCGAACCCCAAATTTGCACCACATATCCGAGTTGGTGAAACCGATCTTCCTGCCAACGGGCTTGGCGCCTTCAGCCACTCGTGCATGGTGAATGAGGTTTGCGACCTCGTAAGCCGCCGGCAGATCGAAGGTGGGCAGGCGATCAGTGAATGGCCGAATCTGGCGCACGGAATCTTGCGCTGTCTTCATCTCCAGAGCGAGGGCGCGAAGGTCAAGAATGGGTTGCATTGGCGGCTCCTCGGATGGTTCAACGTTGTAGGTAAGGGGCGCTGCG